>DASWDY010000174.1:0-2328 GCA_036395035.1 Candidatus Limnocylindria bacterium | reverse complement strand
GTCCCGTTCCACGCGTGACGTGATGACCGCGAGGAGCGGCGTCTCGTTCGTCAGCGGGAGCACCTGGCCGATGACGTCCACCGACGTCGGGTCGGCCCAGTGCACGTCCTCGCAGACGAGCACGACAGGCCCGCGCGCGGTCAGGCCGCGCAGCAGGTTCACGACGGCGGCGATGTATCGCTTCATCGCCTCGAACTCGAGCGCGGCGCTTCGCGGACCTCCGGCCCCGATGCGGAAGCGGTGACTCCGATCGCCGATCGAATGAGATCGAGCACGAGGTGGTAGCCGAGCGACTGGCCGTACGAGACGCAGCGTCCTTCGATCCATACGAGATCAGGCGCGGCGCGGAGCGCGTGCGAGCGGAGCTCCCCGAGCAGCCGGCTCTTGCCGATGCCAGGCTCGCCGAGGACACACGCGACGCGACCGCGACCGGCGCGAACGAGATCGAACAGGCCGACCAGCTGGGCGACCTGCGCGTCACGGCCGACGAGGGGGCTTTCGAGGCCGGGCACGCCACGGATCCGCCCGGGCGAGTCCTTCAGGGAGGTGAGCTCGTACGCGTGCAGCCCTTCCGCCTTGCCCTTCACCTGCACCACTCCCAGGTCGCGGGCATCCACGAGCGGAGCGACGAAGCGATGCGTGTCGGCGGTGACGGCGATATGGCCCGGAGACGCGAGCGCGGGCATCCGGGAGGCGACGTTCACCGCGTCACCCATGGCCGTGTACTCCGAGGCGACGTCGGTGCCGACCATCCCAACGAGGACCGGCCCGGTGTTGATCCCCACCCGGAGCTGGAGGCGCATGTCATCGGCACCGAGCGCGAGCGCGTCGACGGCCCCGATCATCTCGAATGCGGCGCGCACGGCCCGTTCGGGATCGTCCTCGTGCGCGACGGGGGCGCCGAAGAACGCGAGGATCGCGTCGCCCATGAGCCGTCCGACCGTCCCGTCGTACCGCCGGACCGCGCGGGTCATCGCGTCGAAGACACGGTTGACCATCAGGGTCCAATCCTCGGGGTCGAGCCGCTCCGCGATCGCCGTAGACGACACGATGTCCGCGAAGAGAACACTCACGGGACGCCGCTCGCCGTCCTGTTCCGGCATGGCGGCGATGCTATCGCCGGAACGCGCTCCGACCGAGCAAGCAGAGCGACCTGGCGGGGAGAAGGCGGACGTCACCGCGCGAGGGGACGGTCGACCCGCACGACACGCGCCTTCGCGTCGGCGAGGATCGCGACAGCGGTCGCGACGAGCCCGATGTCACACACCGCGGGCGCCCTATGCCGGCGCGGGCACACCGATCCAGCCCGCGGCCAGGCGTTCGATGAACGCTCGGTGCGTCGCGGTGCCGCGTGCGAGCTCGGGGAAGAGCGCCTGCGCCGCCGCGATGTTCGACTCCGCCCCGGAGTGCTCGTTCAGGACACCGGCGTCGATGCCATCGTGGACCCTGCCCGCCGCCCGCTCGTAGACCGGGCGTGTCGCCGGGTTGCGCTCGTCGAACCACGCTCGTGCGTGCTCGGCGAGCTGCGCGAACCGTCGCTCGCCGGTGGCCGCGGCGAGGCGGTCGACCCCGAATACCGCTGACGCGACACCATCGGGCTGGACGGTCGGCAGGTCGAAGCCGGACTCGATGACCGGAGCGAGGTAGCGCAGCGCGCTCTCGCGGGCGACCGCGACGAGGTCGGCGCGGCCCAGGTAGGTGCCGGCGTCGGCGAGGGCGCCCTCCTGTACGTGCGCCCAGAGATGCGGCTCGCGCTGGTCCGGATCGTCGAAGAGCACACCCTCGTGGCGGCACGCCGCGAGCTCCTCGCACCAGGTCTCCAGATCCAGCCTGAGCTCCGGCATCCGGCCCGACCGCAGGAGCTCGAGCGCGGTGAGGACGTGGATGGCGCGCACGTTCGCGGGGGCGTCGACGCCGCGGACCTGCGCGAGCCCGCGCCGCACGCCGGTCGGGATGCGCGGGTCGTCGAACGCGAGGGATGCCCTTGCGATGCCATGGAGCCCGCGCGCGTGCCAGAAGCTCCCACCAGCGAACGAGGTCGGTCCGTCCTCGTTCCGCTTCCCCCTCCAGTCGCTGATGAAGTTCACGAAGCGGCCGTCCGCGTCCTGCATGTACAGGACGAATTCGAGCAGACCCGTGGCCCACGTCCGGATGACCGGGAGCTGGGTCGCCTTCCAGAGATCGGAGAGGAGCGCGAGCGCGCGCGCCGCGTCGTCGACGCAGGCGACGCCCTCGTGGCCGCGATCGGTCGCCGCGATCGGGACGCCGGCCGCATCCGCGTAGACCGCGATCGCGACCGCGCCGGGCGATCCATCGACCGGGCGCGTC
>DASWDY010000173.1:0-2457 GCA_036395035.1 Candidatus Limnocylindria bacterium | reverse complement strand
CCGCTCGGCACCCGCAGCTACACGACGCCGGGCGGCTCGCAGCTCGCGCCGCTCAACCCGCTCACGGTGACGCTCGGCGTGCCGAACGTGTCGTTCGTCGCGCAGGCCGTTGACTGGATCCCCGAGGTGCTCTACCAGATCGTCTCCGCCGCGTACCGCCACAAGGGCCTCTCGTTCGTGCGGATCCTCCAGCGCTGCCCCGAGTTCATGCCCGGCATGTTCGATCCGTGGGTCCGCGACCCCGAGCGCACCCTGCTCCTGCGCCACGAGAAGGGCCTGGCGATCGGACCGGCGCTCGCGAAGGTCTACAAGAACCAGCGGGAGCACGATCCGTCGGACATCGCCGCGGCGCGCGCGATCGCGTCCGCGGACGATCCGATCCCGGTCGGCATCCTCTACCGGGATCCCTCCGTCCCGCGCTATGAGGAGATCCGGCACGCGGGGCCCGTGCGGACGCCCGCGTCGATCCGCCGCGGCCTCGAGGCCGAGCTCGACAAGATCACGATCTGGCCCGACGGAGCGCATCCCTGATGGATGAGCCCGTCCTCTTCCACCTCGCCGGCGTGCGGCTCGGCGACGGTCTCGCCAAGCTCGATCCATCGCTGCGCCCGGCGCTCTTCGCGCGGTTCGGTGATCTCCCGCGGCTGCGCTACGACTTCCCGCTCGTGCTCGTCGAGCGTCCCGCCGACGGTCCGCGGGTCTTGCCGCTGTCGCGCATCGTCGACGATCTCCTCCGCGCGGTCGCGCAGAAGGGCATCGCGGGCGAGCGTCTGCGCCGGAGCGTCCTTCGCGTCGAGCGCGGGGTCCGCGCGCTCACGGCCGGCGGCGCGCGGGGCACCCTCGCCGACCTCTGGTCGGCCGCGGCCGAGCCCGTCGTCGCCGCGGGCGGTAGCGGCGTCGCGGCCGACCTCTCGCTCGCGCGCGCCGCCCTCCGCATCGACGGATCGCTCATCGACTGCGACCAGAGGGCGCCGTTCGCCGTGGTCCGCCACGCCTGGCGGACGGTGGCGGATCGGCGGATCGACGCGCTCCGCGGGCGCATCGACCGGCTGATCGCGCGTCTCATGGACCTCGTGACCGCGGACCTCCTGCGGTCAGAAGAAGGGCGCCGTGCCGGACGTCTCCGCGCGAGCGTCGGACCCGCGCACCGCGACCTCTTCGACTTCGACCTCATGGCGCATCTGCTCGCGAAGCCGTCGGGCCATCCCGCGCTGCCGGCGAGGCGCCGGCGGCGGATCGAGGAGACGCTCGTCACGCTGCGCAGGGCCGACGCCCTCCTCACGGAACTCGCGGGCGACCTCGTCTTCGACCGCATCGAGGCGGCGCTCGCGGCCGCCGAGCGGCGCCGGCCCGCCGTCGCGGCGCTGGCGCGCGCGATCGCGGTGGCGGAGCTCGAGGCCGACGGCTCGTATGTGGACGCGACGCACGATGAGCAGGTGCGGCGGCCCGACGAGGACTGGCTGCGCCCCGACGTGCTCGCGCTCTTCCCGGATCCGCTCGTCCGGATCGGCGCGCGCCACGAGGCCGCAGGACCGGCGCTGCGCGCACAGCTGCTCGAGGGCCTGACGTCGGGGATGCCGCTGAAGATCCTCTTCGAGACCGACGACGCGCTCGGCGTCGACGCGAGCCTCGCGACGAGCGCGATGGGGCTGGGGGACGTCTTCGTCGTGCAGACGCCGAGCGCCCACCTCTTCCGCATGGCGCCGAAGGTCGCCGCGGCGGCCGCGCACCCGGGCCCGTCCCTCATCAGCATCTTCACCGGGGTCGTCGATCGCGGCGCGGTGCCCGCGTACCTCTTTTCGGCGGCCGCGCTCACGGCGCGCGCATTCCCGGCGTTCAGCTACGACCCGGCGGCGGGGGCGGAGTGGCGCGACCGGTTCGCGCTCGACCGCGGACCGCAGCCCGACCGGACCTGGCCGCGCTATCCGCTGGCCTATGCCGACGCGTCGCTCCGCCGGCGCACGGAGGAGGTCGCGTTCACGGCCGCGGATCTGGCCCTCTGCGATCCGCGGCGCTCGGCGCATTTCGCGGCCATCGTCGGCGACGCCTGGCGTGACGCCGTCGTGCCCGTCGCGGACGGCCTCGACGAGGACGCGCGCGCGACCGGCCGCGCCCCGTACGTGCGGGCGATCGACAGCGACGGACGTTTGCGGGACGTCCTCATCGACCAGCGCCTGCTCACCGCGACGCGCCGCGCCGCCGACGCGTGGCACCGCCTGCTCGAGCTCGACGGACTGAAGGAGGAGCGTGCCGCACGGACGGTGGCGGATACGCCGCGCACGAGCGGTCCCCCGGGCGCGCAGACCGAGGCGCGCAGCGACGAGGTCGGAACTGAGGAGCGCGACGCGGATACGCCGTACATCGACACCACGCGCTGCAGCACGTGCAATGAATGCACGCTGCTGAACCCGCGCATGTTCGCGTACGACCAGAACAAGCAGGCCTACATCAAGGATC
>DASWDY010000172.1:0-6460 GCA_036395035.1 Candidatus Limnocylindria bacterium | reverse complement strand
TGATGCGCCGCGCCTGCACCGCCGCGCGCATGCGGCTGTCCGGAGAGCGCTCCGAGTGCATGTGCATGTCGACCTTGATGCGGCGCAACTTCTGCTCGTTCATGCCGCCTGCCGCCCGCGCGCGTGCGCGTCGCCGACGATGGCGCGGATCCGCTCCTCGAAGCGCGGCCGGTCGAACGACGCCGCGCGCTGCCGCAGCTCGTCGCGGTCCACCGGCTGGCGCTCGATCCGGAGCACGGCTGCCTCGAACGCGTCGACGTCGGCCGTCGCGACGAGCGCGCCATCCACGCCGTCGCGAACGATGTCCGCCGCGCCCCCCGCGGCGAGCGCGACCACCGGCGTACCCGACGCGAGCGCCTCGACGCACACGATCCCGAAGTCATCCTCGCCCGGGAAGATGAGGCCACGCGCGGCGCCGAGGAGCGAGCGCACGGTCTCGTCATCGACGCGTCCCGCGAACGTCACGTTGTCCTTCGCGCGCCGCTCGAGGCGGCCGCGCTCGCGTCCCTCGCCGACGACGATGAGGCGCATCCCGATCCGGTCGAACACATCTACCGCGATGTCGCCGCGCTTGTACGCGACGAGCCGTCCCGGCGCGAACAGCCAGAAGTCGCCACGCTCCGCGGGCTCGAAGCGCGAGACGTCGACCGGCGGGTGGACGATCTCGCTCTCGGCTCCGTAGTAGCGCGCGATCCGATCGCGCACGACGGACGAGTTCGCGATCCAGCGGTCGACGCGCCTCGCCGCACGCAGGTCGATCTCGCGCAGCCGCGCGAGCAGCTCGCCGACGACGCCGTGCAGCGGCGCGGGGACCTCGTCCTCGAGGTAGCGATCGCTCTGGTCCCAGAGGTATCGCGTCGGCGAGTGGCAGTACGCGACGTGCACCATCGCCTCGGGCGGCTCGATGCACTTGATGAACGCGCTCGTCGACGTGAGGACGAGATCCGTGCCGGGCGCGATTCGCAGCTTCGCCGCGGCGTTCGGGTAGAGCGGGAGGAGCGCGCGGTGGAGCCCGCCGCCGATCGGCAGCTGCTGCAGGTAGCTCGTGCGCAGATCCCATCCTGGGAGCGCGCCGTACCGGCGCTTGTCGTGGAAGAACGTGTGCACCGGCGCGCTCGGCCACATGTCGTGGAAGACCTCGACGACGCGCTCGGCGCCGCCGCGGACCGAGAAGTACTCGTGCGCCAGGGCGAGGTTCATGCCCGTCCGAACCGCGCCGCGAGCACGAGCAGCGCGAACAGCGGGAGGACGCGCTGGCGCCGCCAGCGCCGCGGCTCGAACGCGAGGCGCCACAGCCACTCGAGCCCGGCCGCGTGCACTGCCCGCGGCGCGACGGGCGCCACGCCCGCGAGCTGATCGAGGACACCGCCGACGCCGATCGCGACGCGCACGGACGGCAGCCGGTCGAGGTTGCGCGCGATCCAGCGCTCCTGTGCGGGCATCCCGTACGCCACGAGCAGCACCTGCGGCGACGCGGCGCGCACGCGCGCGACGGTGTCGTCGTCGGCGGCCACCGCGGACGAGCCGTGGTACGTCCCGGCGATGCGCAGCTCGGGATGGCGCTCCCGCAGGCGCGCGGCCGCGCGCTCCGCGACGCCGGGCGCCGCGCCGAGGAGGAAGAAGGAGACGCCGAGCGAGGAGGCGTGTGCCACGAGGGCGTCCACGAGGAAGCGGCCCGGTGCGCGGCCCGGGAGCGGGTCGCCGAGGACGCGCGAGGCGACGAGGACGCCCGTCCCGTCCGGCACGACGAGATCCGCGTGCGCCGCGATCGAGCGGAGGTCGTCGTCGCGGCGCGCGAGCATGACGAACTCCGGATTCGCGGTGATCACCGTGGTGCGCTCGCCGCGGCGAAGACGCTCGAGGACGACGCCGACGGCGCGCTCGAGATCGACCCGGTCGAACCCGATGCCGAGCACGTCGACCCGCGACATGCTGGGATCCTACCGACGCCCGTCCCCCGGGCGCGCAGACCGAGGCGCGCAGCGACGAGGTCGAGCACCCGGGCCCGAGGAAGGGCTTTGCCCGACCGAGGGTCGGATCAATGGCTGGCGATGAGGCTCCGGCGGAAGAAGTCGAGGTGCTCGAGCGCGAGGCCCGTGCCCTTCGCGACGCAGTACAGCGGGTTCTCCGCGACATAGCAGGCGACGCCGGTCACCTGCGTCAGGAGCCGGTCCATGTTGCGCAGCAGAGCGCCGCCGCCCGACAGGACCATGCCCTTGTCGATCACGTCCGACGCGAGCTCGGGCGGTGTCTGCTCGAGGACGCCCTTCACGGCGTTCACGATCTGCTGCAGCACGGGCTCCATCGACTCCGTGATCTCGTTGCTGCTGATCGTGATCGTGCGCGGCAGGCCGGCGATGAGGTCCCGGCCGCGCACCTCCATCGTGAGCTCGGGGTCCATCGGGAGAGCGGAGCCGATCTGGATCTTCACGTCCTCGGCGGTGCGCTCGCCGATCATGAGGTTGTACCGGCGGCGGATGAAGTTCGCGATCGCCTCGTCGAGCTTGTTCCCCGCGAACCGCACGCTGCGCGACACGACGATGCCGCCGAGCGAGATCACGGCGATCTCCGCCGTGCCGCCGCCGATGTCGATGATGAGGTTCCCGCTCGGCCCCGAGATCGGGATGTTCGCGCCGATCGCCGCGGCGAGCGGCTCCTCGATGAGGTGCGCCGTCCGTGCGCCCGCGCGGATCGCGGCGTCCTTCACCGCGCGGCGCTCGACGCTCGTGACGCCCGACGGGACACAGATCATCAGCTCGGGCTGGAACACGCGGACGCGCCCGGCGACCTTGTTGATGAAGTGGCGCAGCAGGTGCTCGGTGATGACGTAGTCGGCGATGACGCCGTCGCGCATCGGCTTCAGCGCCGTGATGCCGCCGGGCGTGCGGCCGATCATGAGACGCGCTTCCTCGCCGACGGCGACGATGCGCGGCGTCCCCTTCTTGTCGTCGCCCTGCGCGATCGCGACGACCGACGGCTCGGTGAGGACGATGCCTTTCCCGCGCACGTACACGATGACGTTGGCCGTGCCGAGGTCGATGCCGATCTGCTTCGTGAACACGCCCGGTCAGCGTACCCGCGGATCCACGTCCTCGCGCGGAGGGTTACGAGGCTTTCGCGGCCTCCCGGGCCGGCTTCGGCGTGAAGCGGGCGGCCAGACCCGAGCGCCAGATCGCCCACACGGCGACGAAGTACCCAACGTAGGTCACGACCTCGATGACGGTCGGCTCGTCCTGGTATCCGAAGAGCGCGCGGAGGATCGAGCCGAGGCCAGCGTTGTCCGGCAGCCATGCCTTCGTGCTCCAGAGCTTCGGTCCCTCGACAGCGGAGAGGATCCCCGCCTCCGCGAACTCGTGCGCCGCGTGCGACACGAGGCCCGCCGCGAAAAGGACGAGCAGGATGCTGGTCACGCGGAAGAAGGTGCGCAGGTCGATCGAGCGCCCGAACGCGTAGATGACGACGCCGATCCCGACCGCGACCGCGAGCCCGATGACCGTGCCGAGCAGCTTGCCCTCGCCAGGCGCGGCGAAGAGCAGGAGCGCGAGCTCGACGCCCTCGCGCACGACGGCGAAGAACACGAGCAGGAAGAGGCCCCACGCGGCGCCGCCCTTCGCGAGCGCCGCCTCGACGCCGCGGTGCAGCTCACCCTTGAGGAAGCGCGCGTTCCGCAGCATCCAGAGGATCATCCAGGTGAGGAAGGTCGCCGCGAGGACCATCGTCACGCCTTCGAAGATCTGCTCGGTCGCGCCCTCGAACTCGGCGTTCAGCGCGTTCAGGACGCCGAGGAAGCCGAGGCTCACGGCCGCCGCGGCCGCGGTCCCGAACCAGACCCAGCGCGCCGCGCGCATCGTGCCGGTCTGCGCGAGATACGCGAGCACGATCCCGACGACGAGGGCCATCTCGATGCCCTCGCGCAGCGCGATGAGGAGGGCGCTCAGGTCACCCACTGACATCCATTCCACTCCCGCTCGGCGGCTCCCACCGTCCGTATTCGGCCGCCCGAAACCAGTGTTAGGCTGCCCTAAGTAATTCCGACCTGTCAAGTATGAAAACGGTCTGCCATGAACGAGCCATTCGGCACATGGCGGCCGAGAAAGGCCTCGATACGGTCGCCGCGCTGTGAAGAGCTGGGCTCGTATCCCGCTCGTCGTGACCCTCGCGACGCTCGCCGCGCTGCTCGCGGGGTGCTCCCGCTCGGCCGCTCCCACCCCCGGCGAGGTCGCCTTCGGGGCGGGCATCGAGCAGGCCCGCGGCCATCTCGCGGTCGCGCTGGAAGACGCCCAGGCCGGCCGCTGGGAGCTCGCGGCCACCCACGCCGCGCATCCCGCCGAGGCGATGCCGACGATCGACACGATGCTCGCGGCGAAGGACGGCGCCGCTGCCGCCTCGCTGCGGGAGCGCGCCACCGAGGTGACGCGCGCCTCCCAAGCGCGCGATCTCAGTGCGCTCCGGACCGCGATCGAGCGCATGGACGCCCAGCTCGCGGCGGCCCCGGCGATCGTGCTCGGCGGAGCGCGCGCGTCCGACACGGTCTACCGCGCCAGCGTCGTCACGACGCTCGTCGAGATCGTCGCGGAGGAGTACGGCGAAGGCGTCGAGGCTGGCCGCCTCGCCAACGAGGCCGAATACCAGGACGCGTACGCGTTCCTGCAGCGCGCGGCGGAGACGTGGAGCGTCGTCGAGCCGGCGGTCGCAGCGCGCGCCCCGGACGAGGCGCGCGAGGTCGCGTCAGGCCTCGCGTCGCTGCGTGCCGCGATGCCGGGGATCGCCGCGCCGGCGGCGCCGATCGCGGCGGATGACGTGGAGACGATCGCCCATGACGTGCAGCGCGAGCTGCGCGAGGCGGTCGGCGCGCAGGCGGGCGCCGCGACCGCTAGCGCTCGCGAGATCGAGGACGCGACGAAGGACCTCGCCGCGACGAGCGCCGCACTCCGTAGTGGCGACCGCACCGCGGCCGCGACGGCGTTCCGTGAGTTCCGCTCGGCGTGGCTGCGCATCGAGGACGCCGTGCGCGGACGCGACCGCGACGCCTATCGGAAGATCGAGACGGACATGGCGACCGCGTCGACGCTCCTCGCGTCGCCGAGCGCCGACCTCGCGGCGACGGACCGCGCGGTGTCGCGGATCGCCGAGACGCTCGCGCCGCTCGCGGCGACCACGAAGACCTACGGCGCGTTCGACGCGGCGATCATCCTCCTGCGCGAGGGCGTCGAGGCGCTCCTCGTCGTGGCCGCGCTCCTCGCGTTCCTCGCGCGCTCGGGCAACGCCGACAAGCGCCGCTGGGTATGGGCGGGCGGCGCGGCCGGGATCGGCGCGAGCGTCGTGGTCGCGATCCTCGTTAGCGTCGTGTTCTCCGCGAGCACGGCGGCGGGCGTCGACCCCGAGCTCATCGAGGGCATCACCGGCGTCCTCGCGGCGGCGATGCTCGTGTACATGAGCTTCTGGCTGCACTCGAAGTCGAACCTGCGCGCGTGGGACCGCTACATCCGCGACAAGAGCGCGTCGGCGCTCGCGCGCAACAGCCTGCTCTCGCTCGCGGTCATCGCGTTCCTCGCGGTGTTCCGTGAGGGCAGCGAGACGGTCCTCTTCTACTTCGGGATCGCCTCGTCGATCGCCACGCTCGACCTCCTCGGCGGGCTGGCCGCGGGCACGGCCGGGCTCGCGGCGCTGGGCGTCCTCGTCCTCGTCTTCGGCGTACGTGTCCCGATGCGCCCCTTCTTCATCGGTGCGAGCGTCCTCGTGTACTACCTCGCATTCAAGTTCCTCGGCTCCGGGATCCACGCGCTCCAGGTCGTCGGGATCGTCCCGGCCACGCCCGCGGCGCTCCCGGACGTCGGCATCCTCGGCCTCTTCCCGACGTGGGAGACGACCGCGGTGCAGATCGCGCTGCTGGCAGGCGCCGCAGCGGTGATCGTGCTCGGTCGCGTCCGCCTGCCGTCGCTACCATCGCGTGCGTGAGCGCGCACGTCGCGGTCGAGCCCACCAGCGGCGGCGAGGAGTACCTGCAGGCGATCTGGACCCTGGCGGATGAGGGCGGACCCGTCATCGCGGCGCGCGTCGCGGAGTTCCTCCGCGTCTCCCCCGCTTCGGTGTCGGAGATGATCCACCGCCTCGAGCGCGACGGCCTCCTCGATCTGACGGATCGCAAGGAGATCAGGCTCAGCGCGCGCGGCGACGCCCTCGCGCGGCGCGTCGTGCGCCGTCACCGCCTCATCGAGCGGATGCTGACGGACCTGCTCGGATACGAGTGGTGGAAGACGCACGACGAGGCCGAGCGCCTCGAGCACGTGATCTCGCCCGAGATGGAAGAGAAGATGGCCGAGCGGCTCGGCGATCCGGACACCTGCCCGCACGGCAATCCGATGCCTGGCACGACGCGGCGCCGCTGGTCGCAGCCGCTCGAGCAGGCTCCGGCGGGAGAGGCCGTCGTCATCGAGCGCATCCCCGACCAGTTCGAGCA
>DASWDY010000171.1:0-3361 GCA_036395035.1 Candidatus Limnocylindria bacterium | reverse complement strand
GCGCGCTCGGGGCCCTCGCGCTCTGGCGTTGGCGGCATGCGATGACCTCCCGCGACCGCGACGCGGTCGCCGTGCTCGCGCGCCTCGATCGCGATCTGCTGGTGGGCCTCACCGTCTAGAGCCGCGATACTGCGCGGCAGGTGAGCGCTCGCTCCGACCGCGAGGACTATCTCTCGCTCGTGCTCCACGAGCTCCGCAACCCGCTCGTCGGGATCGACGCCGCCGCGCGCGTGCTCACGCGCGAGCTCGGCCCGCATCCAGCGTCGACGCGCGCCTCCGCCATCGCATCCGAGGCGCGACACCTTCTGGCGCTGCTCGAGAGCGTGGCCGATGCCGAGGCCGCCGCGGCGGGACGCTTGCGCTCGCACGTGCGACGGGTCGACCTCGCGGCCTTGGTGCGCGACACCATCGCGGGCATGCACATCGAGGGTCACCCGGTGACGGTCGCGGGCGTTGAGGCGGCGCTCATGGTCCAGGCCGATAGCGGCCGCATCCGACAAGTGCTCTCGAACCTGCTCGCGAACGCGGCGCAGTACTCGCCCGCCGGCACCCCGATCGACGTCAGCGTGAACGCCGATCCGCGCCGCGCCACAGCGCGCGTCGAGGTTCGCGACCGCGGCCCCGGTATCGCCGCACCTGAACGTCGTCGCCTCTTCCGCAAGTTCACACGCCTCACCACCGCCGATGGCACGCGCGGATCGGGCCTCGGCCTCTACATCTGCAAAGCGATCGTCGAGGATCACGGAGGCGCGATCACGTATTCACGCGCGGACGTCGGCAGCGTCTTCTCGTTCGATCTGCCGTTGAAGAAGAAGCGGACCGCGGCGAAGCGATGACCACGAAGGTCGAGATCGTCGACGACCACTTCCTCTTCGCCGACGCGCTCGGGAGCGTGATCCGCGGGCTCGACGGCTACGAGGTCGCGGGGATCGCGCAGAGCGGGGCGCAGGCGATCAGCATCGCGCGGACGGCGCACCCCGACGTCATCCTCCTCGACTACCACCTCCCGGGGTACGACGCGGCCGACCTCATCCCGCGCCTGCGGTCGCTCAGCCCCGGCGTGCGCATCGTCGTGCTGACCAGCGACACGAGCGACGCGACGCTCGTGCGCGGCCTGCGCGCGGGCGTCGAGGGGTACATCACCAAGGAGCGCGCGCTCGACGACGTCCTCGACGCCCTCCGGGCCGTCGCGGCGGGGGAGCGGTACCTGAGCGACGAGCAGGTGGCGCGCACGCAGGCGGCCACGGGCGAGGGTACGGGCGAGGCCCTGACGGAGCGGGAGCTCGGGATCCTCCGCCTGCTGGCCCATGGGAAGGACTCCCAGGCCATCGCGGACGAGCTCACGATCAGCGCGAACACCGTCCGGACGCACCTGCAGAACATCTTCTCGAAGCTCGGCGTCCACTCGAAGCTGGAGGCCGTCACGACCGCCACGGCGAGGGGGCTCCTGGGCCGCTAGCAAGGCCCCGCGGGCGTACGTCATTCGTCGTAGGCGGGCTCACCACCCCGTCGGATGTCCGGGCGAGCGAGCGGCGCCAAGACTTCCGCCATGGCACGGGCTTCCCGACCGCGGCTGGGTGAGCTGCTGGTGCGCACCGGCGTCATCACGCCGGAGCAGGTCGACGCGGCCGCCGCGGTCCACCGCGCGAACGAGCGCACCATCGGGCAGCAGCTGCTCGCGGACCACGCCGTCACCGAGACGGATCTCGCCGCGGTGCTCTCGTACCAGCTCGACATCCCGTTCATCGCGCTCCACGCGTATCCCATCGACGAGGTCTCGGCGCTGCTGACGCCGCCCGACCTCGCGCGCCGCCACCACATGCTCGTCGTCGGCGTCCGCGACGAGGAGTTCCTCGTCGCGATGGCGGACCCGACCGACCTGAAGGGCCGCGACGCGCTGGCGGAGCGCATCGGCCGCCGGATCGTCCCGCTGCTCGCGCT
Organism: Candidatus Limnocylindria bacterium; assembly: GCA_036395035.1. Classification (GTDB taxonomy): domain Bacteria; phylum Chloroflexota; class Limnocylindria; order P2-11E; family P2-11E; genus JACPOT01. The sequence goes on along the minus strand of DASWDY010000171.1, from coordinate 1,420 downwards.
CGCATCGGAGATCGCGAGCGAGCAGGACCGCCGCGGGCTCGCCGCGCGCGACGAGCCCGTTCGCGCCGCCGCGCCCGCGCCCGCGTCCATCACGGCCTACCGTCCCCCGGGCGCGCAGACCGAGGCGCGAAGCGACGAGGTCGAGCACCCGGGCCCGAAGCGAGGGGTCCCCCCGAGCGAGGGTCGGAATGAGGGCGAGTTGGTGCCCTTCCCGCGCGCGGGTCGTGTCGCCACCGAGGAGCCTGCTCCGCAGCAGCCGCCGGCGCCGCGCCTCGTCGAGGCGCCGCCGCCCACCGCGACGCTCGAGCCCGAGACGCCGCAGGAGATCCCGCGCGCCGTCGAGCCGCCGACGGAGACGCCGTACCCACCGCGCGCAGACCGAGGCCCGCAGGACGAGGTCGAGCACGGTGGCCGACCGAGCGGCTTCGCCGCGAGGGAGGTCGGAACGGGCCCTGAGACGCAGATCGTGCGGTTCGTGCTCGCGCAGGCCATCCGCGAGAGCGCGTCCGACATCCACGTCGAGCCGCTGGCCGACCGGCTGCGGGTGCGCTTCCGCGTGGAGGGCGCGCTGCGCGAGATCACGCAGCTCCCGCGCGACATGGCGACACCGGTCGCGTCGCGCATCCGCTCCCTCGCGGGCATGGGCCGCGACGAGACGCAGGGCCGCCTCGCGGTCCGCGACGAGAGCCGCGACGCCGCGTTCGACGTGACCACCGTCCCGACACTGTGGGGCGAGAAGATCGTCCTGCGCCTCATCGAGCGCGGCGACGCGACGCCCGACCTCGACGACCTCGGGATGGAGAGCGGCACGCTCGAGCGCTGGCGCGAGCTGCTGCGCTCGCCGTACGGGCTCCTCCTCGTCGCGGGCGCGCCCGGGATGGGGAAGACGACGACGGTGTACGCGTCGCTGCACGAGCTGCCGACCGCGACGAAGGACGTCACCACGGTCGAGGACCCGGTCGCGTACGCGCTCGACGGCGTGAACCAGGTGCAGGTCGATCGCGGCACCGGCGCGCCGCTCGCGGCGACGCTGCGTCGCGTCCTCGCGCAGGAGCCCGACGTCGTGATGGTCGGCGAGCTGCGCGAGAAGGACGTCGCCGAGATGACGATGAACGCGGCGCTCGGCGGACGCCTCGCGCTCTCCTCGATCCAGGCGCCCGACGCGCTCGGTGCCCTCTACCGGCTCATCTCGCTCGGCACCGACCCGTACCTCGTGAGCGCGAGCGTCGTCGCGGTGCTCGCGCAGATCCTCGTCCCGCGCCTCTGCGAGCACTGCCGCGTCGCGACGCAGCCCGCGATGATCGAGTCCGCGCTCCTGCGGCAGTCGGGGCTTCCGTCGGACCGCGTGTACGTCGCGCGCGGGTGCTCGCGCTGCAACGGCACGGGCCGCCGCGGTCGCGTCGCCGCGTTCGAGCTGCTC
>DASWDY010000170.1:0-5354 GCA_036395035.1 Candidatus Limnocylindria bacterium | reverse complement strand
GAACGCCGAGTGAGAGCCGAGAACCTCGCTAGCCCAGCTCGCGAAACGCGTGAATGCGAGTCGCATCGGACCGGGGTGGATCTTCCCGCGCTTGAATCGCTCAACGCGATGCTTCCGTCGCTGAGCGGCTTGAGTCGCCACGGTGAGCACAAGAGCAACCCTCGTGCCTGGCGCAGCTATTCCGTTCAGCGGGCGGTCGGGGGTCGGCCGATGCGCCTCGTGCTCGTGCGAAGGCCTATTGAGATCCGTCGACGGTGTTCAGTCGTCAGTGAGCGACCTATCCGCTTCGCGCGGAGCTTGGCTTTGGTGCGCTCAGACTTCGGGATCCCGCGCGGATGGTGATGATTCACGTAGCGCCGGGGCCGGCCGTAACGGTCCTCCGTGGCGATGATCTGTCCACACCCACAGGCACAAGGTCTGATCTCGATGGTCTTGCGGATCTTCCCATGGCGGGCGTTGTGGCAATCGCGGCACAGCGTGACGCCGTTGTCTACGTCGTACCGGAGGACCGGATGGTCGGCGAAGGACTTGATGTGGTGCGCGGCGAGACCCTTCTCGTGCTTGCGGCACTGCCGACCACAGTCCTGACAGCGATAGCCATCGCGTGCGAGAACCGCGTTCCGCCAGGCAAGATACTCCGGGCGCTTGAACCGCTCCCAAGGACGACCGCCCTTCCAGTTGGGATGGCGGTCGCCCGACAGGATCGTTCCTCGCTCGCGTTTCGTACTGAGTGCCTTCGCGATCGTCTCCGGAGACAGTCTCCGGCCCGTCGCCCTTGTCGCGAGCTTGGCGCGCGCATCCGCCGAGAGCGATCTCCCGACGTTTCGCTCGCGCTGCATGCGTGACCAGTGCGCGGCTGACTTGCGGAGTCCGAGGCGATGCGCAAGGCGTCTGACCGCCGAGCGGGACATCCCGAATACCTCGCGCATTTCGGAATCCGTGTTGTTCGGGAACAGGTGTCTGAACAGTTCAACATCGATCCGGCTTGACATCGAACATATGTTCGGACACGCCTTGACCGCTGGTCAAGCTCACGGCCGTACTCGCGCGGTCAGCTATTCCGTCGAGATGGTCTGGTCCACGACCTCACCGGCCGGCTTGATCACACGGAACGCATCGGGCATCTCGAGCAGCGCGTGGACCTCGACCGCGGCCGCAGCCTGTCCGCTCCCAGCGAGCGCGTCCGCGTACGCACGCAGGAGCTCCGTGAGGCTCGCGCGGTCCGCGTCCGCGAGCGGACGCAGCGCGACCTTCGCGCCCTTCGCGATGCGGTCCTTGATCCCGGCGTCGTCGAGTCCGCGCGCGGGCTCGTGACGGACGAACACGCTGCCGCCCGACATGCCCGAGCAGATCCAGCGGCCCGGATCGCCGAGGATCACCGCGCGCCCGCCGGTCATGTACTCGAACGCGAACCCGCGCACGTCGCCGCCGATGACGACGTCGGCGCCCGACAAGCGGATCCCGGCGCGCGCGTCCGCGCCCCCCTGCACGAGGAACCGTCCGCGCTGTGCGCCGTAGGCGAAGCACTTCCCCACCGATCCGTCGACGTGACGTCCCTTCGCGTTCGGCGCCTTGAGGATCACGACGCTGCCACCGAGCGCGGTCTTCGCTGCGCCGTCCTGCACGCCGCCGTTGATCGTGATCGCGAGCCCTTCGGTCGCGTACGCGGCCGCGCCGTTCCCCGCGACCGAGCCGCCGTTGAAGGTGACGCGCAGCTCGGCGACGTCGCCGCCGAAGATCCGCGCCCGCGCCATCCCGCCGGAAGCCGGCGTGCCGACGAACCGGTCCCGCGCATCGAGCGTCCGCGAGGCGGTCGCCTCGCTCGCCGTCGCGACCGCGACCGCCCCGACCGCGACCTGCGCGAGGTCGCGCCGCTGCCACTCACCCGCCGGCGCGGCGAGCGTCGCGAGGGTGACCCTTTCCGACCCGCGCGCCTGCACGAGCAGATCCGTCCGACCGACGAGATCAGCCGTGCGCGCCACGCCGAGCCGGGCGGCGATCCCCGCGAGCTCCTCGCGCATCGCGCCGAACGCGCGGATGAGGTTCGTCACCGCGCGCTCCATCTCCTGCGGCTCGAACTTCTTGAGGCCGCGCGCGGTCGCCTCGGCGACGGACTCGATCTGCGTCGCGATGCCGACGTGGCACGTGTCGAGCTGGCAGCCGCGGCAGATCGTGCAGCCGATCGACACCATCGCGAACGTGCCGAACCCGCAGCGGTCGGCGCCGAGGCACATGAGCTTCGCGACGTCGTGCGCGCTCTTCATGCCGCCGTCGCACCACACCTCGACGCGGTCGCGCAGCCCCGCGGCGACGAGCGCGCGGTGCGCCTCCGCGACGCCGATCTCGACCGGCAGGCCGGCACGGCGCAGGGCGTGCATGCGCGCGGCGCCCGTCCCGCCGTCGTACCCGGACAGCGTGACGATGTCGGCGCCCGACTTCGCGATGCCGACCGCGATGATCCCGACCTCGGGCGTCACCGGGATCTTCACCGCCACCTTCGCGCGCGGGTTCACGGTCTTCAGCTCGTGGACGACCTGCGCCAGGTCCTCGATCGAGTAGATGTCGTGGTTGTTCGACGGCGAGATGAGGTCGATCCCGGGCTTCGCGTTGCGCGCGAGCGCGACCTTCTCGGAGACCTTCCGCGCCGGCAGGTGCCCACCCTCGCCGGGCTTCGCGCCCTGGCCGATCTTGATCTCGAGGTAGTCGCTCGAGTTCGCGAGCAGCGCCGACACGCCGAAGCGGCCCGACGCGATCTGCTGCCCCCGGTTGCGCGGGTACCGCCCGAGGAGGTCGGGCAGCTCGCCGCCCTCCCCGTTGATGCAGAGCATGTTCATGCGGAACGCCGCCTCGGCGTACGCGCGGTACGCGGTCTCGCCCTGCGAGCCGAACGACATCGACGAGATGTAGAAGGGCATCGCGTGCTCGCCCGCGCGCGTGTCGGCGAGCGTGTCGGTCGCACCGGCGAGGCCGTCCTCGATCCCACTGAGATCCCAGAGGTGACGCAGCGACACCGGGCGCGAGCGCTCGAGCTCGATGAGCCGCTCGGCGTACGTCGCGTACGGCGCCTCGCCGTTCGCAACAGCGAGCGCGGCCTTCCAGACGCGCGGGTAGATGCGGAACGGCGGCTCGAGCCGCGCAGGCGTGCGCTCGCGCAGCATCGCGGCGCGCGCGAGGCCATCCTCCGCGATGCGCTCCCACGTGAGGCCGACGCTCTCGTCCGCGCAGAACGTGCGGATCCCGAGGAGGCGCGCGACCTCGGGCGCGACGCCGATCGCCGAGAACAGGCGGCCGTAGCCGCGCAGCTCGTGGATGCCGAGCGTCGAGATGACCTTCTCGATCCCCTTGCGCAGCGCCTCGACGAGGTTCGGCAGCGCGTCGGGGTCCTCCTGCGACAGCGCGTGCTCGAGGAGCAGGTACGGATGCGCCGCGTCGGCGCCGAGGCCGAGCGCGATGACGATGTCGTGGAGGTTGCGCAGGCTCCCGGCGGAGACGATGAGCGCGCAGTCGCGCCGGAGCGATCCCGTCCCCGACGCCTGCTCGACGAGCGCGCGGTGCACCGCGGCGACGACGAGGAGCGGGTCGAGCCAGGCGCGGCCCTCGCTCATCACGCCGCGGTCCTGGACGATCACGAGGTGGGACCCGCGGCGCACGCCGCGGCACGCGGCCGCCGCGATCCGGGCGAGCGCGTCGCGCGGGTGCTCCTCCCAGTCGCGGTCGGCCTCGAGCACGATCGGCCCGCGCGCGTAGTGGCGGCCGAACGCCGCGACGACGTCCTCGAGGATCCACGTGCCGAGCTTGTGCGCGGTCTCGCGGTGGTCGGCGCTGCGCACGCCGGTCTCCGGCGCGTGGCCGCCGAGGAGGATCGGCTGGCGCAGCTCGATCCACGGACGGATGGGACCGCGGCCGCGCGGCGACGGACGCGGACCGAGCAGCGCTCGCGTCGAGAAGTGCTCGATCTCGCGCTCGCGGTCGATCGCGGGGTTCGTCACGACGGCGACGGTCTCGTGGATGTGGTCGGCGAGGTTCGCGCGCCGCTCCGCGAGCGCCCCGAGGGGTCCGTCGTACCCGAGCGAGCCGATGGGCTCGTTGCTCGTGTCGATCATCGCCTTCGCCATGCGCACGTCATCCGGCTCCCACCCGAACGCGGCGAACTGCGACTCGCGCCGCAGGGTGACGTCCGCGAGCTCGTCGGGCGGCGTGCCGATCTCCCACCGGGCGACGCCGCGCCCCCGACGCGGCGTGACCGTGATCGCCTCGACCGGACCGCCGGTCTCGAGCTGCGCGCGGAGCCCCTCGACCTTCGCGCCGCGTCCGCGCCGCGACCCGAGGAAGCGCTCGCGAACGTCCGCGGCCTCCAGGAGGTGCCAGCCGTCGGGCGTGCGCCGGAGGGCGGCGCGCTCACCGGGACCGAGCGGGCGCGGGTCGCGCACGTAGCGCGAGAGCGGGACGAAGCCGCGCTCGCTCGCGAAGACGTGCTCGTCCGGCGTCTCGACGTGCCACAGCGGGCGCAGCCCGAGCGCGTCGACCGTGAAGACGCAGGTGTCGCCGACGCGCGCGAGGATCGCGGCCGGCCCCTGCGCGAACGGGCCGAACGCGGCACGCGCGTGCATGTAGAGGTCCTGCGACGGTCCGTCCATGCGCTTGATCTCGTTCACGATCGGCGGGAACAGGAGCTCGATCGCCTCGATGAGCGTCAGCCCGAAGCGGTTCACCATGCCGCGCACGATCGCGTCGACGTCCTGCGAGTCGCTGCCGTCGCGCGAGAGCGGCAGGCGCAGCATGCGGGCCTCCGAGCGGAGGCGCTCGATCGTATTGATCTCGCCGTTGTGCGCGATCGACGCGAACGGCTGCACGCGCTCGAAGCTCGTCGTCGTGTTCGTCGCGTAGCGGTTGTGGCCGAACGCCATGGACGTCGCGAAGCGCCGGTCGCCGAGATCGGTGAACGCGCGCGGCAGCTGCAGCGCGTCGCCGCGCAGCTTGTACACGGCGCTGCGGCGCGAGAGGCTCACGACGGTCGCGGTCGTCGTGCGCTCGATGTCGTACCAGGCCTCGTGCAGCCGCGCGGCGCCGGCGCTCTGCGAGCCGCCGACCCACAGCGCGATCTGCCAGAACCGCGGCGCGTTCGTGCGCCCGCGCGGGCCGAGCGCGGTCACGTCGAGGCCGCTGTGCCGCTCGTCGAGGACGCGCAGCCCGTGGCGCTGGAGGATCCGGCGTACGGCCTGCTCCTCGATCTCGTCGTCCGCGGGCGGGATGAAGAGGTGCGCGACGCCGAAGTGCGGATCGAACGCACGGTCGCCGACGCGATCCGACCAGAGCGCGCGCGGGATGTCGGTCAGGAGACCGGCGCCGTCACC
>DASWDY010000169.1:0-9280 GCA_036395035.1 Candidatus Limnocylindria bacterium | reverse complement strand
CGGCCGCTGCGGCCGAGCGTCTCGCCGCGCGCGCGGGCGCTCACGTCCGGCGACCTCCGCAACGCGGCGCCGCTCTACCGCTTCCCCGCGGTGCGCGTGGCCGATCATCACGTGACCGAGCAGCCGATCCGCGTCTCGGCGCTGCGCTCGCTCGGCGCGCACAACAACGTCTTCGCCATCGAGTCGTTCATGGACGAGCTCGCCGAGGCGGCGGGCGCGGACCCGGTCGCGTTCCGCCTCGACCACCTCGACGACCCGCGCGCCCGCGCCGTGATCGAGACCGTGGTCGCGCGCTCGGGCTGGCGATCCGCGGCGAAGGCGGAGGGCCAGGGGCGCGGCCTCGGCTTCGCGCGATACAAGAACGCGGCCGCGTACTTCGCGTGCGTGGCCGAGGTCGCGCTGCGGCGCGACATCCGCGTGACGCGCGTGTGGGGCGCGATCGACGCGGGCATGGCCGTCAGCCCCGACGGGCTCGCGAACCAGGCCGAGGGCGGGATCGTCCAGGCGACGAGCTGGACGCTGAAGGAGCAGGTCCGCCACGACGCCACGCGCATCACGTCGCTCGGCTGGGACACGTATCCGACGATCCTCTTCAGCGAGGTCCCCGAGGTGGACGTGACCGTGATCGATCATCCCGAGGCGCCGCCGCTCGGCGCCGGCGAGGCCTTCGCGGGACCCGTCTCGGCGGCGATCGCGAACGCCGTCTACGACGCGTCCGGGATCCGCCTCCGCGACCTGCCGCTCACGCGCGCACGCCTCATCGCCGCGATGGGCTGACGACGCCTCGGACCGCCGCCGCGATCGCCGCGCGGCCCGGGATGTAGGCGTCCTCGAGCGCCGGCGCCGCCGGCACCGGCACGTCCGGCGCGCCGACGCGCGCGACCGGCGCGTCAAGCGAGTCAATGGCGTGCTCCTGGACGAGCGCCGCGAGCTCTGCGCCGATGCCGCCGCGCAGGGGCGCCTCGTGCGCGATGACGCACGAGCGCGTCCGCCGCACCGACGAGACGATCGTGTCGAGGTCGAGCGGGACGAGCGTGCGCGGGTCGATGACCTCGGCGTCGATGCCGTCGGACCGCAGCGTCTCCGCCGCCGCGAGCGCCTCGTCCACCATGCGCGCCGTCGCGACGATGGTCACGTCGCGTCCCGCGCGGCGGACGGCCGCGCGGCCGAGCGGGACCGGCTCCAGCACGTCCAGCATCTCCTTGCGGTAGTAGAGGATCTTGTGCTCGACCACGACGACGGGGTCGTCGTCGCGGATCGCCGACATCAGCAGGCCCGCCGCGTCGGCCGCGGTCGCGGGGACGGCGAGCTTCAGGCCAGGCACGTGCATGAGCCACGCTTCGAGGCTCTGCGAGTGCTGCGCGCCGTAGCGGCGGCCGGCGCCCGCCGCGGTGCGCACGACGAGCGGGCACGCGAGCTGGCCGCCCGACATGTAGCACGCCTTCGCCGCCTGGTTCACGAGCTGGTCCATCGCGAGCGTGAGGAAGTCGATGAACATGATCTCGACCACGGGGCGCAGCCCCGCGAGCGCCATCCCCGTCGCCATCCCCATGACGGTCCCTTCGCTGATCGGGGTGTCGAGCACGCGGCCGCGGCCGAACTCCTCCGCGAGGCCCTTCGTCGCGCCGAACGGCCCGCCCTCGGCGACGTCCTCGCCGATGACGTGCACGGTCGCGTCGCGCCGCATCTCGAGCGCGAGCGCCTCGCGCAGCGCGGCGATGTACGTGCGCTCAGCCATGCACGTCCTCGGTCAGCTCCGACGCCTGCGGGTCGGGCGATCGCCGCGCGCGGTCGACCGCCTGGGCCAGCATGGCGCGCACGTCGCGGTCGATCGCCGCGACGTCGGCCGCCGACAGCCAGCCACGCTCAGTGGCGACGCGACCGAAGCGCGCGACGGGATCCTTCTCGCGCCAGTCCGCGACTTCGCTCGCCGCGCGGTAGCCGGCGGGATCGCCCTCGTAGTGGCCGCGCATCCGGTACGTGAGGCACTCGAGGAGCGCCGGGCCCGCGCCGCCGCGCGCGTGCTCGAGCGACGCGGCCGCGGCGTCGCGCACCGCGAGGACGTCGTTGCCGTCGACCGTGCTCGCCCGGACGCCGTACGTCTCCGCGTGGCGGGCCACGCGCTCGACGACGGTGTGCGCGGAGCGCGGGGTGAACTCGGCGTAGCCGTTGTTCTCGCAGACGAGCACGACGGGGAGGCGCCAGAGCGCGGCGATGTTCAGCGACTCGTGGAAGTAGCCCGATTGCGCGGCGCCGTCGCCGAACACGACGACCGCGACGCCGCCCCGCGGACGGATCGCGAAGGCCGTCCCGAGCGCGAGCGGGATGTTCCCGCCGACCACGCCCGTCGCGCCGAAGAACCCGTGCGCGACGTCGACGAGATGCATCGACCCGCCCTTCCCGCGGCAGAGCCCGTCGGCCTTCCCCATGAGCTCGGCCATGACGCGCCACGGCTCGGCGCCGAGCGCGAGCGCGTGGCCGTGCGCGCGGTGTCCCGCGTACACGCGGTCGGCGCCCTGCACCACGTCGGCGAGCGCCGCGGCGACGGCCTCCTGGCCGATGGAGAGATGCACGAGACCACCGAGCCCGCCCTCGCCGATCGAGGACTGCACCGTCTCCTCGAAGGCGCGGATGAGCGTCATCCGCTCGAGGAGGCGGCGCGCGCCGCCAGGGTCCATCGTCATCGCGTCGGGACCGAGCGGACCGCGCGCCGCCGCAGCTGCAGCGAGGCGCGGCCGGGCGCCGTCGAGAGCGCCACGGCGAAGTACATCGCGAGGCTGCCGACCGCGACGATCTGGTACATCGCCGGGATCCCGACGGCGCTCGCGACGACGCCGCCGACCGCCGGTCCGACGATGGCGCCGATGTCGAGCCCGGCGTTGTAGATGCCCGAGGCGAGGCCGACGTCCTTCCCTTCGGCGCGCATCTCCGCGACCGTCGCGGTGCTCGTCACGCGCAGGATCCCGCGGCAGAGGCCGGAGGCGACGAACACGACGGCGAGGAGCGCGACGTTCGCGCCCGCGAACGGGATGAGGAACGCCGCGACGCCCATGACGAGCACCGCCCAGAAGTTGATCGACGTGTGGTCCACGAAGCGGAACAGCACGATGCTGCCGAAGCGGATGAACGTCGCGGACGCGGACTTCAGGCCGCGCAGCGCCCCCGACGCCGCGAGCGGCAGCCCGATCGCGAGGCCGTACAGCGAGAAGAAGCCGTCGACCGAGTCGGCGAGGAGGTTCACGTACAGGACGATCGCGAACGCGAGCCAGACGCGCTGATCGATGCGGGCGCCCGCGCGCAGCAGGCCACCGAGGCCACCCCCGCGCTCCACCGGATGGGGCGCGGCCTCGATGCGCGGCAGCGCGATGGCCGCGAGGATGCCGAGGAACGGGACGAGACCCGCGACGAACAGCGCCACCGGCAGTCCGTACGCGTCGGCGAGCGCGCCGCCGAGGAACGAACCCGCGGCGTAGCCCGTCGAGAGCGCCGCGGTGTACCAGGCCATGATCGCGCCGGCGCGCTTGCCGCCGGTGGCGTCGATCGTCGCCGCGAGGTTCACCGTCCCGACGCTGCCGAAGGCGAAGCCGTGCGCGAGGCTGACGGGTATGACGAGGAACGGCATGCCGCCGAACGCGAATGCGGCCGTCGTCGCGGAGAGCGCGATGAGGCCGAGGACGATCTGCCGCCGGGCGCGCTCCGCGCGGTACCCCGTCCCCGCGGGCACGCGCGAGACGAGCCGCATGACCGAGAGGGTCGAAGTGAGGACGCCGATGACCGGGAGCGCATAGCCGGCCGCGTCGAGGTACGGCGCGTAGAGGACCTGGAGCATCCCCTCCGTCGTCGTCGTCGCGAGGCAGATGAGGTAGTTGACGAGGGCGCCACGCTCGAGGACCTCCGCGCGGAGTGCCGAGAGGGCCGACCTCACGCGCCGGGAAGATCGGCGAGCGCGCCCGCGATCCGGGCCCGTTCCAACATGTCGATCCAGGTCTTCTCGATCACGAAGGGCTGCCAGATGCTCGCGCGCACGCGCGCGATCTCGTCGTCGGTGAAGGCCTTCGCCTCGCCGAGCGCGACCGTATGCGCGAGACGCTTCGCGGACTCCTCGAGATACAGCGACGCGGTCACGCACGTCGGCACGTCCTCGCCGACGACGATGACGCCGTGGCCACGCAGGAGCGCCGCGCGCTCCGCGCCGAGGACCGTCGCGACCTCGCGCCCCTGGTCGTCGCGGCGGACGAGGTCGGGATCGTCGAACACGGGGACCTCGCGGCCGAACACGACGCCCGCGTTGTACGCGCACACGAGCGGACGGCCGGCCGTCGCGAACGCCGTCGCGAACAGCGGGTGGAAGTGCGCCGCGCTCCCGACGTCGGGCCGCGCGCGGAAGCACGCGAGATGCAGCGCGGTCTCGCTCGGCGGCTCGCCGTGGACCGGCTCGCCGTCGTCGATGCGCACGACGGCGACCTGATCGGGCCGCAGCGTGGCCCGGCTCGAGCGCCGGTCGTTGATGTAGATCACGTCGCCGTCCCGGACGCTGATGTGGCCATGCATGTCGAACAGCCCGGCCACCGCCATCGCGCGGCACGTCCGCGCGACCAGCAGCGTGAGATCGGCGCGGAGCTTCGTCGCCGTGGTCATGTGGCCTTCCTCTTCCTTCGTTCGTCCTCGGGCAGCGGGCCGGTCCAGCGGCGGAAGAGGTCGTGCTCGACGCCGAGCTGGTCGAGCACCTTGCCGACGCTGTGGTCGACGAGATCGCCGATCGTCTTCGGGAGGTGGTAGAAGGCGGGCACCGGCGGCAGGATCACCGCGCCGTACAGCGAGAGGTCGTACATGGACTTCAGGTGCCCGGCGTGCAGGGGCGTCTCGCGCACCACGAGCACGAGCTTGCGGCGCTCCTTCAGATGGACGTCGGCCGCGCGCACGATGAGGTTCTCGTTGAGCGACATCGCGATCGCGCCGAGGGTGCGCATGCTGCACGGCGCGACGACCATGCCGTCCGTCAGGAAGGTGCCGCTCGCGATCGGCGCCGCGAGATCCTTCTCGTCGTGCACGACGTCGGCGAGCGCGAGCACGTCCGCGACCTTCCGATCCGTCTCGTACTCGATCGTCGCGCGCGCGCCGCTCGAGACGATGGCGTGCGTCTCGATCCCCGGCTGCTCCTTGAGCACCTCGAGGAGCCGGATGCCGTAGACGGGAGCGGAGGCGCCGCTGATGGCGACGACGATCCGGCGCGGGCGAGCAGCTATGTCGGATAGCCCTCCGGGCTCTCGTCGCTCGTCCAGTGGCCGATGTTCCAGTAGCGGCGCCGGAAGCGGAGCAGCGCGTCGAGCTTCGTCGCGTCCGGCCGGTGCGCGGTCACCTCGCCCACGTGCAGCACGTGGTCGCCCGTCTCGAGACGGTCCGTGACGCGGCACCACAGCACGGCGAGGCTCCCCGCGATCCCGGGGGCCGACGCGCCCGCCGGCGGGTCGACGACGGGGATCCGGAGCGCCGTGAGCTTGTCCTCGCCGGCCGGCCCTGAGCGTCCGGCGGCCGCGGCGATGTCCTGCTGCGCCTGCGTCAGGACGGAGACCGAGAACTCTCCGCTCCGCTCGATGAGCTTCGCCGTCGTGCTGGCCGGGTGCAGCGCGATCGCGATCCGCGCCGGCGCGAGCGAGACGTACATCGCGGTGCCGGTGGCGCACGAGCGCTGGCCGTCGGCGGCGGCGGCGATCACGCAGACGGGATGCGGGAGCTGCGAGAGCGCCGACTTCGCGAGCGCGTACCGGTCGGGTGCGTCGACCTTCACGAGGACGCGCGGCGCAGGCGGTCGATGCGCTCGATGCGGGCCGACCGCGGAGGCGCCTTCGGGCGGGACCGTCCGTCCGAGGCCGCTTCGTTCGCCTGGAGGTACCGGCGAAGCCGCTTCTCGAAGTCCTGGAGGTGCTCGAGCATGAGCTTCCGTGTCGCCTCGCCGTCGCGGGCGCGGATCGCCTCGAGGATCTCCTCGTGCGCTTTCTGCGTGACGCGTGCGGAGCGGATGTCGCGCATGTCGTGGAGCGTCTGGATGAGCAGGTCACGGTAGGCGCGGACCGTGGCGGAGAGCAGCTCGTTCTTGCTCGCCTCGGCGAGCGCGACGTGGAAGTCCATGCTGACTTCGGTGTGCGGGAGCCCCTCGCGGACCACGCCTCGGCCGCGGTCGACCATCTCGGCCAGGCGCGCGACGGCGGCGGCGTCCGCACGCTCCGCCGCGAGCTCCGCGGTCGCGGTCTCGACGACCGTCCGTGCTTCCGCGAGCTCGGAGAGCGTCATCTTCCGGAGCGCGATCATCGTCGAGATCGACCCGACGACGTGATCGAAGTTCGTCTCGGCCACGAACGCGCCGCCGGTCGCGCCGACCTTGACCCGGATGAGGCCGCGCGCCTCGAGGACGCGGAGCGCGTCGCGCACCGTGATGCGCGACACGCTGAACTGCTCGGCGAGCTCGCGCTCCGATTCGAGCCGGTCCCCCGGATGCAGCGCGCCATCGAAGATCGCGCGCTCGATCTGGAGGACGATCTCGCCCGACGCGCGGGCCTGTCGGATCGGTGTGAACACCATTGAGCGCCGCGAATGGTAGTACCATTCGCCACCCAGACCCGAGGAGGTGCTCCGCCATGGTCCTTGCGACGAAGACCACCGTCCCGACGGATCTCCGCGAGTGGCTCGACCGCGTCACCGCGCTCGGCGAGCTGCAGACCGTCACCGGCGCGAGCGCCGAAGAGGACATCGGCATGGCCACGGAGATCCTCGGCCAGACGCGCCCCTCGAAGGCGACGCTCTTCGACGAGATCCCCGGATACCGCAAGGGGTTCCGCGTGCTCGTGAACGCGCTCGGGTCGTTCCCGCGCGTCGCGATCACGCTGGGACTGCCCGTCGACGCGACGCCGCACGAGCTCGTGAAGGCGTGGCAGGAGCGGATCGGGAAGGGCATCGACCCCATCCCGGCCGAGGTCGTGAAGGACGGTCCCGTCTTCGAGAACGTCCTCCGCGGCGACAAGATCGACTGCACCATCTTCCCGACGCCGAAGTGGCACGAGTTCGACGGCGGCCGCTATCTCGGGACCGGGTCGTTCGACGTCACGCGCGACCCCGACGACGGCTGGATCAACCTCGGGACGTACCGCGTGATGGTCCACGACCGTACGCGGCTCGGCTTCTACATCTCACCCGGGAAGCACGGACGGCAGCACCGCGACAAGTGGTTCGAGCGCGGCGAGCGCATGCCGGTCGCGTTCGTGGCCGGCGGGGACCCGCTCCTCTTCTGGGCCGCGTGCACGGAGATCAAGTTCGGCCTGACCGAGTACGACTGGGCCGGCGGCGTGCGCGGGTATCCCTACCGCGTCGTGAAGGGCCCGGTCACCGGGCTGCCGATCCCCGCGGACGCCGAGATCGTCATCGAGGGCTTCGCCGATCCGAACGAGCGCGAGGTGGAGGGCCCGTTCGGCGAGTGGACCGGCTACTACGCGAGCATGGAGCGTCCCGAGCCGGTCATGCGCGTGGAGGCGATCTACCACCGCAACGACCCGATCATCCTCGGGTCCCCGCCGATGGTCCCGCCCGACGAGCAGTCCTTCTACCGGGCGTTCATGCGCTCCGCGCGGCTGCGCGGCGATCTCGAGGCCGCGAGCATCCCCGGCATCAAGGGCGTGTGGTGCCACGAGGTCGGCGGCTCGCGCCTCTTCAACGCGATCGCGATCGAGCAGAAGTACGCGGGGCACTCGCGCCAGGTCGGCCACGCCGCCGCGAGCGTCCACACCGGCGCGTACCTCGGCCGCTACGTCGTCGTCGTGGACGAGGACATCGACCCGATGGACCTCGAGCAGGTGATGTGGGCCGTGTGCACGCGCAGCGAGCCCGCCGAGTCGATCGACATCATCCCGCGCGCCTGGAGCGGGCCGCTCGACCCGCGCATCCCGCCGGACAAGAAGGGCTTCAGCTCCCGGGCGATCATCGACGCGACGCGGCCGTGGGAGTGGCGCGACAAGTTCCCGCGGTCGCAGCTGCCGACCCCGGAGTGGCGCCAGAAGGCGATGGACCGCTGGGGCTGGCTGCTCGGGGGCGTGAAGCCGAAGCGCTAGGTCGCTCCGAAGAGCCTCAGCAGCTCGCCGGGCGGCAGCGGCACGTGCAGCAGCCGATCGAAGATCCCGTACACGAAGGCCCAGCAGACCACGCCGATCGCGACGCTCGCGACCCAGCTCTCGCGGGCGAAGCGCAGGTAGGCGAACGCGGCGAGCGGCACGGCGACGACGAAGCCGAGCAGCAGCACGGCGACCAGCATGCCGAGGATCCAGGCGACGATCTCGGCCGATCGCCGTGTGCGCTCGGCGGGCGCGAGGGTCTCGTCGCTCTCGTCCGCGCCGGGCTGCCGGCTCGTGCGCGCCGACGACGCGAGCTGGATCGCGGCGAGGACGAGCCCGGGCAGCGCGACGGCGAGCGGGAGCGTGCGCACGTTGTCGGCCCAGTCGCGCGCCTCCCACGCGGCCCAGGCGAAGACCACGAGGATCCCGGCGACGAAGGTGACCTCGATCGCGCGCCTCACGTCGCCGTCCCCCGCGCCCGGCGCTGCCAGGCCTGGATGTACGGCGACACCGCGACGCCGACCGACAGCACGATCATCGCGACGACGAGCGGACGGAGCATCCACTCGAGCTCGTAGCGGGCGACCGAGAGGTTGAGGTAGTTCTCGATGACGCCTCCGAGCACGAGGCCGAGGATGAGCGGAGCGCGCGGCCAGCCGAGCTCGACCATCAGCACGCCGAGCGCGCCGAAGAGGAGCATCACCACGACGTCGAACATCGTGTTGCGCTCGGCGTACGCGCCGAGGAAGACGAGGAGGATGATCGGCGGGACGAGGAGCGTCCCGCGGATCCGCGTGATGGCCACGAGCTGCCGGACGAGGAGGAGGGTCACCGTGATCGCGATGACGTTCGACAGGATCATCGTCCACGCCATCCCGAAGGTGATCGCGAGGTCCTTCGTGAGCATGTCCTTCCCCGGGACGAGGCCCTGGATGATGAACGCGCCGAGCAGGACGGCGGTCGTGACGTTCCCGGGGATGCCGAACGCGACCGTCGGGATGAGCGCGCTCGTGCGCTCTCCCGCCGCCGCGATCGCCGGCGCGATGACGCCCTCGACCGCGCCGCGGCCGAAGCGCTTCGGGTCGGCGGCGCTCTGGACGGCGTGCCCGTAGGCGATCCACTGGGCGCCGTTCCCGCCGATGCCCGGCGCGACACCGGTCACGATGCCGATCACCGAGCAG
>DASWDY010000168.1:0-5678 GCA_036395035.1 Candidatus Limnocylindria bacterium | reverse complement strand
TCTTCGCGGCAGGGGCGGCGAGGTCATGCGCGACCGTGACACCGAGCGCGCTCGCCAGCCACGCCGCGAGCGCCGGCTCGGCGAGGTGCAGCTCGCCCTCGGGGACGTCGCGCTCGAACGCCGAGACGACGCTCCCATCCGCCGCGTCGACGAGCGACGCCTCGAGACGGCGCGCCGTGGCGCCCTCGCGATACGTGCCGGTGAGCGCGTGCGTCGCGCCGAGCGACCGCGCGTACTCGCCCGCGAGGGTCGCGTCAGGCGTCGACCCGAACACGAGGTAGCCGGGGTCGCTCGTCGTCTCGGGCATGGCGACCAGGAACACGGGCTTCAGCTCGATCGCGGTCTCGCCGCTGAAGCGGTCGACGAGGCGCCGGGCGATCTGCCGTGCCCACCGTCCCGGCCGCTCGCGGTGATCCGCGTCGCCCGCGCCCTCGACGACGGCGCCGAAGGGCACCACGGCGACGACGACGGTCACGCGATCCAGCGGATGCGAGCGAAGCTGCGCGGACCGTACCGGATGACCGACTCACGGTCCGTCGGGACCGTCGTCGCGAGGTCCGCGAGGACCTCGTCCACCTTCACGCCGCGCTGCTCGACGAGCCTCTTCGCGGCGCCCTTGCTCGGCTGCAGCTTGGCCCGGACGAGCAGGTCCACGATCGCGATGCGCTGCTCGCCGTCGCGCGAGACGTCACGCACCGGCATCTCGTCCGGCGCCTGCTTCTCGCGGAACCGGCGCGCGAAGGCGCGCGCCGCATCCTCGGCGGCCGCGGCGGAGTGGAACTCGGTCACGACCTGGCGCGCCAGCCGTTCCTTCGCCTCGCGCGGGTGCATGTCCTTCCGCCCGAGCGCCTCCAGCGTCGCGCGCACTTCCGCCATCGGCATCTCGGTCCCCCATTCGAACCAGTGCGGCATGAGCGCGTCGCCGATCGCCATCGTCTTCCCGAACATCTCGTTCGGCGGATCGGTGATCCAGACGCCCGTCTGCGGCTTCGACTTGCTCATCTTCTCGCCGTCGAGTCCCTCGAGAAGCTGCGTGATGAACACGTTCTGCGGGCGCTGCCCGACCTGCTCCTGGAGCTCGCGGCCGGCGAGGATGTTGAAGAGCTGGTCGGTCCCGCCCACCTCGACGTCGGCCTGGATCGCGACGGAGTCGTACGCCTGCAGCAGCGGGTAGAGGATGTCCTTGATCGGGATCGGTGTCCCCGCCGCCTGACGCTTCCGGAACTCCTCGCGCGCGAGCATCTGCTGCACCGTCGCGCGCGACGCGAGCTCGATCACGTCCCGCAGCCCGAACTTCCCGTACCACTCGTCCTGGAACACCACGCGCGTCCCTTCGCGCGGGACGATGAGATGGAACTGGTCGAGGTAGGTCTGCGCGTTGGCCATGACCTCGCTTCGGTCCTTGGTCGGCCGGCTGAGGTCGCGGTCGGTCGGATCGCCGATCTGCGTCGTCCAATCGCCGACGATGACGACGATCTCGTGGCCCCACTGGGCGAGCTTCCGCAGCTTGCGGAGCCCGAGCGCGTGCCCGATGTGCAGGTTCGGGTGCGTCGGATCGAATCCCTCTTTGATACGAAGCCGCCGCTCGCCTGACCGCAGCGCCTTCTCGAGATCCTCGCGCACGACGACCTGATGCACGGCGCGCGTGAGGAACTCTTGGACCTCTTCGTCGTTAGGGCGGGCAGGCATGGATGAATAGACTATGGGCATAGGAAGGGATCGATCCCGCGATCACGCGCTGCGGCGCGGACCGTACCGGACGCTGCGGCGCAAGGGTCAGACGGGCCCTGTCCGTCGCGGGCTGGCGGTCCTGCCCCCGGTGCTGGTCGCGTTCCTCCTCGCGCTCGCGGCCGTGCCCATCGTGGCCGGCGCGATGGTGCTCGCCTCGTTCACGGCGGACCTGCCGTCGCCCGAGGACCTGGCGAAGGATCCGCTCGCGCTCTCGACGAAGGTCTACGACCGCACCGGCACGGAGCTCCTCTACCAGTTCGAGGTCGAGCGCCGGGAGGCGGTGAAGATCGACAGCGTCCCGCAGGTGCTCATCGACGCCACGATCGCGGCCGAGGACAAGACGTTCTGGACCAACCCCGGCGTGGACATCCTCGGCATCGTGCGCGCTGCGGTCAGCGACGTCACGGGCAGCGCGACCGGCCAGGGTGGCGCGTCCACGATCACGCAGCAGCTCGTGAAGCAGCGCGTCGTCGGCAACGAGGTGTCGCTGCAGCGCAAGATCCGCGAGGCCATCCTCTCGATCGAGGTCACACGCACGTACTCGAAGAAGGAGATCCTCGAACTCTACTTCAACCAGATCTATTACGGGAATCAGGCCTACGGAGCGAAGACCGCCGCGCAGACATACTTCGGGAAGAGCGATCTCTCGACGCTCACGATCGCCGAGGCCGCGCTCCTCGCCGGCCTGCCGCAGGCGCCCTCGGTCCTCGATCCCTCGCAGCCGGACAACGTCGAGCGCGCCAAGGAGCGGCGCTCCTACGTGCTCTCGCAGATGCTCGACATCGGCGCGATCGGCCAGGCCGAATACGAGCAGGCCGAGGCCGCGCCCATCAAGACCGCGGGGGCGCAGATCACGACGATCACGGCGCCACACTTCGTCTTCCAGGTCCGCGACCAGCTCACGCGCATCCTCGGCGGCGACGAGGGCGCGGTCACGCGCGGCGGCTTCAAGGTCACCACGTCCCTCGACATGGCCACGCAGCGCTTGGCCGAGAAGCACGTGAAGGCATCGGTCGAGGATCTCCACGATCGGAACGTCTGGAACGCGGGCCTCGTGTCGATCGAGCCCAGGACCGGCGAGGTCCTCGCGTACGTCGGCTCCGTCGACTACTACAACAGGGACGATCCGAAGGTCCAGGGGCAGTTCGACGTCGCGGGCATCGCGCCGCGCCAGCCGGGCTCGTCGTTCAAGGTCTTCAACTACCTCACGGCGTTGAAGAAGGGCGCCACGGCGGCGACGGTCGTCGTCGACGCGCGTACGGACTTCGGCGGCAAGGCCGACCCGGGCGTGACCGCCGGCCCGGGCCCGCACCCACAGTGCGGCTATTGCCCCGAGAACGCCGACCTGCAATACCACGGTCCCCTGACGATGCGGCAGGCGATCCGTGAGTCGCGCAACGTGCCGGCCGTGAAGTTCCTCCAGCAATATTCGGGGATCGAGGACACGATCAAGACCGCGAACGAGATGGGGATCACGACGACCATCGATCCGACGCAGATCGGGCTCTCGCTCACCCTCGGCGCGAAAGAAGTGAAGCTCGTCGACATGACGAGCGCGTTCGGCGTCCTCGCGAACATGGGCCTGCGCGTCACCCCGACGTACATCCTCAAGGTCGAGGACCCGAAGGGGAAGGTCGTCTGGGAGCACAAGGACTACGAGCAGAAGCGCGTCCTCGATCAGGGGATCGCCTACGTCATGACCGACATCCTCAAGGACACGACGCAGCCGTCGCGCGACTTCATCTTCGGGAGCTGGACGAACATCGGCCGGCCCGCCGCGCTGAAGACCGGCACGACCGACAACCTGAAGGACGTGTACGCCGTGGGGTACGTCCCGCAGCTCGTCACGGGGGTGTGGATGGGGAACAACGACGGCGAGCCCATGAGCCAGCGCGACTTCTTCAGCGCCATGGGGCCCGGCGTGCTCTGGCGCGAGTACATGAAAGAGGTCCTCGCCAACGTCGAGGCGAAGGACTGGGAGAAGCCGCAGAACGTCGTCACCGCGAATGTCGTCTCGGCGCCGGGCGCCTTCGGCGGCTACGGGTCGGGGCTGCTCCCCTCGAAGCTCACACCGTTCGCGACGCCCGAGCTGTTCGTCAAGGGCACCGAGCCGCGCACGACGGACAGCTGGTACGTGCAGGGCTGCCCCAAGCCTGACGGCACGGCGACCGTCGGCATGCGCATCCGCGAGGTCGGCCAGGCTACGTGGGCTGGCTACACGCAGCGCTGGATCGCGGACGCGAAGAAGGGCGGCCACTCGTACGGGCGATACACCTGGTCGCTCGTCAGCGAGGAGCCGTGCCCGAGCCCGACACCGTCACCGTCACCCTCGCCGACCGGGCCCCGGCCGAGCGCGTCGCCCGCCAGATCGGCCAGCCCGAAGCCGAGCGGGACGGTGGACCCGTTCCCGCGCCCATCTGTCCCCGGGACGCTCCAGCCGATCCCGACCCGCACACCGAACCCCGGTGGGACCGTCCCCGGGGGCTAGTCGATCCGCGTCATGCGGATCCCGAGCGCGGCGGCTCGCTCTTCGATCTCGGTCACGGGCATCGTGACGATCCCCGCGTCGTTCAGCTCACGCAACAGCACGGGATGCGCGGCCGCGAGGTCCACTTCGGCCCATATCGGCCAGCCGTCATCGCCGGCGCCGACGGTACCCGCGGTCTCCCCGACGTAGAGCACGACCTCGCCGTGGAAGGCGGGTCCCCCCGGGAGGATCGACGGGGCGCGCACGTCATACCGGGCGACCTCACGCGCGGCGGTCACCTCGAGGGCGGTCTCCTCGCGGATCTCGCGCCGCAACGCGTCGTCGAACGATTCGCCCGGCTCCAGGCCGCCACCCGGCAGCAACCATGCGTCCTTGAACGGTCCGCCGCGCTGGCGCACGAGCAGCACACGGCCGCGGTCGTCGCGCGTCACCAGGATCGCACCCCGCCGCGGCCGTCGTTCCCCACCTGCGTCCGCAGGCGTCGGCGGCATATTAGAGCGTCACGATCGTCGCGCCGTCCCCGCCCTCCGAGCGCCCGGCGGTCGCGACCTCGCGGACGAGCGGATGCTGCCCGAGCGCCTCGCGGACCGCGGCGCGCAGCGCGCCGGTGCCCTTGCCGTGGACGATGCGCACGCGCTCGTATCCGGCGACCGCGGCGTCGTTCAGGTAGCGGTCGAGCACGGCGAGCGCCTCCTCGGCGCGCGCGCCGCGGATGTCGAGCTGAAGGGGCACCTCCGGCGCGGAGCCCCTGACGACGGGCCGCGTCACGCGCATCGGCACTTCCTCCCGCAGGGTCGCGGGTCGCAGCTCCGAGACCGGCACGCGCAGCCGCAACGCGCCCGCGGCGACCTCGGCGATCCCCTTCTCGTCGACGGCCGTCAGCGTCCCGGGCTCGCTGAAGCCCTCCACGAGCACCGGCGCGCCGACCGCGATCGGGACCGTCCTGGTCTTCGCAGGGGGCTCTGCCCCCTGCGACCCCCGGGCGGCGCGCTCCCTGGCTGCCTCCGCCTCGGCGAGCGCGGCGCGCGCGTCCTCCACGAGGTCGCGTCGCGAGGCGCGGTCACGCGCCTCCTCCGCCTGGCGGATCGCACGGCGGGCCTGCAGGAGCACGTCGTCGGCCTCGGCGCGCGCGCGCCGGAGCTGCGCGCGGGCCTCCTCAGCGATCCGGTCCGCCTCGCGTCGCGCGTCGTCGAGCGCGCGCTGCGCGTCTGCCGTCGTGATCCGCGCCGACTCGAGCTGCTGCGCGAGGTCGGTCCGCGTGCGCTCGGCCTCCCGCAGGGTCCGCTCGAGCGAATGGTGGAGCTCGGACAGGTGCGTCTGCGCGCGCTCGAGGATCGACGCCGAGAGGCCGAGACGCGACGCGATCGCGAAGGCGTTCGACGCTCCCGGGAGCCCCAGGTGCACGCGGTACGTCGGCCGCAGCGTCACAGGGTCGAACTCCACGCTCGCGTTCATCACG
>DASWDY010000167.1:0-10846 GCA_036395035.1 Candidatus Limnocylindria bacterium | reverse complement strand
CAGGCCGCGCTCACGGCGCAGGGACGCGTGTCCGCCGCGGTCCTCGTGCTGCTCGCGCCGCTCGGTGCGATCTTCCTCGCGATCTCGATGCCCGACTACATCGGGATCCTCCTCGGCCGCGGCCGCGGGATGCTCGTCGCCGCGCTCGTCCTCGAGGCCGTCGCGGCGCTCTGGCTGCACCGGCTCCTACGCGTGCCGACCACCGGCTCCGCTCTCGCGTCGCTGCTGGACGCGGTCGTCGTGGGTCTCGAGTCGGGCATGACGTTCGAGCAGGCGCTGCGGTCGCTCGTCGTGCGCGCGCCCGATGTCGGACGGCTCCCGGAGGCGCGCCGTCTCCTCGCCGATCTCGCGCTCGGCCAGGGATCGCGCCGCGCGTTCGGAGCCTTCGCCGCGGCCGGCCCGGCGGAGGCGCGTGTCGCCGCGCTCATCGCGTCATCCACGCGGTTCGGCGCGCCGCTCGCCGACCTGCTGGTGCTCCAGGCCGACGCGCTGCGCGACGCGGATCGCCGCCGGGCCGAGGCGGCTGCGCGCCGGCTGCCGGTGCTCATGCTGTTCCCGCTCACGTTCTGCGTCCTACCGGCGCTGCTCATCGTGTTCCTCGGCCCGCCGCTGCTCTCGCTGGTGAACTGAGGGTCGACGGTAGTGAAGGGCAAGACCGGCCGAGGTAGGCGACTACCCGCCCAGATCGAACGGGCCGAGGCGATCGCAGGCCGGATACACGTTCTGCGCGGCGAGCGCGTGATGCTCGATGAGGACCTCGCCGTCCTCTACGGTGTTCCGACCAAGCGGCTGAACGAGGCGGTCGGGCGCAATCTTCGGCGTTTCCCGCCTGACTTCATGTTCCGCCTCACCAAAGACGAGGCGACGGCTTTGAAGTCGCAATTTGCGACTTCAAACGAAGGCCGCGGCGGACGCCGCCGGTCCACTCCACGTGCTTTCACCGAGGAAGGCGTGGCGATGCTCTCGAGCGTCCTGCACGGTCCCCGCGCCGTCGCGGTGAACATCCTGATCATGCGCGCCTTCGTGCAGCTGCGGCGCGCGCAGGGCCAGTACGCGGAGCTGCGCCAGCGCATCGAGGAGCTTGCCAACCGCGTGCAGGGCCACGACGAGCTTCTCGCCGAGATTCTTGAGGCACTCAGTGCCCTTGAACAGCCTCCATCTCGACCAGCGCGCCCGCTCGGCTTCCGTCCGCCCTCGACCACCTCCGGCCCGACAGCGCGCCGTCGCCTGCCGCGGCACCTGATCGACTGACGGAACGGACATCTCGATGGGGCCCGACGGTCCTGTCGGGACGCCGGTGCCCCTGTCAGAGCTCGATCGTCGTTCCGTCGCTCGCGTGCTCGATCTCGAGATCGCCCAGGTGCGACAGCGTCTCCGGCCCGAGGTGGGTGAGGACGATCCGTCGCGCGCGGAGCTCGGCGCGATTCGACAGGAGCGCGCGATAGCTGAGGTGGTACGGGATGGCCTTCTCGAACGAGTACGCCTCGGCGATGAAGAGATCCGCACCGGCCGCGACCTCGGCGAGCGCGGGCGTCCACTCGCTGTCGCCGGAGTACGCGATGACGCGGCCCTCGACCTCGACGCGCAGCGCGACCGCGCTGCTCCCCGGCGTGTGCACGACCGGCAGCGCACGGACCGTCAGCGGCCCGATCGTGGCGGGCTCGCGCGACAGGTCGACGTACCCGACCGGATAGCGCTGAGTCGTGCGTGACAGGGTCGGGATCGCGGCCTCCATCTGTCCGACCATGCGCTCGCGGATGCCGGGCGGGCCGGCGATGACGAGCGGTCGCGTGCGCTTCGTGAACTGGCCGTCGAGGATGAGGAAGGGCACGCCGCCGTCGTGATCGCCGTGGAAGTGCGACACGATCACGGCGTCGATCCCGCTCGGATCGATGCCTTCGCGACGCACGCCGAGCAGCGACGTTTGACCGAAGTCGAGCGTCGCGTGGAAGCCGCCGACCTGCAGCGAGATGCACGCCTGGAGCCGGCCGCCGTGGCCGAACGCGTCACCGCTACCGACGAACGTGACCTTCATCGCGCCGCGACCTTAGCGCGCCTGCGGCTAAAGGCGGCGCCGTAGGCGACCGCCGAGAAGAAATAGGATCACGGAGTGCTCATCCGGCCGCACGACGCGGCGCTCACGGACGACGAATGGAAGGCGTTCCTCCGCGACCACGACTTCGGTGAGCTGATCGCGCCCGGCGCCGACCGCGACCTGCCGGTCGTCGTCCCCACGCACTTCGTCTACGACGGGGAGCGCACGGTGCTTCTCCATCTCGCGCGCCCGAATCCGGTCTGGGACGCCCTCGCGGAGCGGCCGCGCGCGCTGCTCTCGGTGTTCGGCGCGTACACGTTCGTCCCGGGCCACTGGCACCAGGACGAGTACGGCGTGCCGACGAGCTACTACGCCGCGGTGCAGCTCGCGTGCGACGCCGAGGTGGTCGACGACCCGGCGGGGATCGCGGCGATCCTCACGACGCAGCTCGGGCACTTCCAGCCCGAGGGCATGCACGCGCCGGTCGAGCCCGGCGAGAACGCCTACGCGAAGCACTTCCCGGGGATCCGCGGGATCCGCCTCACGGTCACGGACGTGCGCGCGAAGTTCAAGTTCGGCGCGAACCGGACCGAGGAGCACCGCCGTGCCGTCGCCGAGAAGCTCGCCGAGCGCGCGGCGCCGCTCGATCTCGAGGCGCGCGCGAACATGCTGCGGAGGCTCGGCGACCCGGCTACTTGAGGAAGGCGGTGACCCCGGCGGCCACCCTCCCCATCTCGGTGCCATCGTGATCGAGGGCGACCGCTTTCCGCTACTCGTTGTCCGCACATCACACGATCAGATCGGTCGCACGTTTGTCGCCGGTACCTTTTCGCTACTTGCCTGCCTGCTCGTACGGGGGCACGCTTCGGCGCCGACCCCCGATGGAAGGAGGGAAGGCATGGATCTCGTCACGTTCCTTCGCGAGGACGAGGGGCAAGGCCTCGTCGAGTACGCACTCATCATCGCCGTCATCGCCATCGCCGTCATCGTCGCAATGATCTTCCTGCGCGGGCAGATCCAGAATATCTTCAGCAACATTGGAAATAACCTCACGTAGCGAGCGAGCCAGAGGCGAGCGAGGCGAAGTGCGACCTCGCAATGACCTCACGTAGCACTGGACACCGTTCGGATCGTCGAGGATGCGCTGCTCGCCGCCTTCGTGGTGGCGGTGATCGTCACCGACTGGCGGTGGCAGCGCATCCCGAACCAGCTGACCTACCCGACGATGCTCGTCGGGCTCATCCTCGGCGTCCTCGAAGGGGTCCCCGGCGCGCCGTTCGCGAGCGGGGCGCTCGATCACGCGGCCGGGCTCGGCCTAGCGTTCCTCGTGTCCTATCCGTTCTATGCAGCGGGAGGGCTCAAGGCCGGTGACGCGAAGATGCTCATGGCGATCGGTGCCCTTCGGGGGTCGCTGTTCCTCCTGACGGCCGCGCTGTATGGCGCGCTCGCGGGTGGCGTGCTGGCGCTCGTCCTCATCGGGCTGCGCCGCCTCGCGCCGCCGGAGACCGAGGTCGCCGACCCGTTCTGGCGGCTCATGAAGAGCCGGATCCCCTACGGCGTCGCGCTCGGGATCGGCGCGCTGATCGCGCTCTCGCTCGCTCCCTAGCTCACCACGTGCCGCCTGTACGAGCGAAGCGAAGTATCCTCCGAGACCCATGGTCGTGACGTCCGCGAAGATCCGCATCCTCATCGTCGACGACATCGCGGATACGCGCGAGAACCTCTCGAAGCTCCTCGGGTTCGAACCCGACTTCGAGGTGGTCGGCAGCGCGGCCACGGGCCAGCAGGCCATCGCGATGGCCAAGGAGCGGAACCCCGACGCGATCCTCATGGACATCAACATGCCCGACATGGACGGCATCACCGCGACCGAGATCATCTCGAACACCGTCCCGGGGTCGCCGATCATCATGATGAGCGTCCAGGGCGAGCAGGATTACCTCCGCCGCTCGATGCTCGCGGGAGCACGCGAGTTCCTCGTCAAGCCGTTCTCCGCCGACGAGCTCGTCAACGCCATCCGTCACGTGCACGAGCTCGAGAAGGTGAAGCGCGCGCGGTACGCGCAGACCGCGCCGGCCCGCGGCGGCGCCGTCGCGACCGCGGGTGGCGGTGAGGCCGAGAAGGGCAAGGTCATCACGCTGTTCTCACCGAAGGGCGGGGTCGGACGCACAACGATCGCGACGAATCTCGCCGTCGCGCTGCACCAGCTGACCGGGAAGCCCGTCGCGCTCGTCGACGGCAGCCTGCCGTTCGGCGACATCGGCGTGATCCTCAACATGAACCCCAAGGCGAAGACCGTCGCGGACCTCGTGGGCTCGTTCGAGACGGCCGACGCGGAGGTCCTGGAGACCGTGCTCGTCTCGCATTCGTCGGGGATCAAGGTGCTGCTCGCGCCGCCGACGCCGGAGTCGGCCGAGCTCATCACCGGCGCGAACATGAAGCACATCCTCGACACGCTTCGGGAGCGCTACGCCTTCATCGTCGTGGACACGTGGCCGTCGTTCCAGGAGGTCGTCCTCACGATGATGGACGCGGCCGACATCGTGCTCACGCCCATGACGCTCGAGATCACGAGCATGAAGAACGTCCGCGTGTTCCTCGAGATCACGGAGAAGCTCGGATACAGCGAGGACAAGGTGCAGCTCATCGCGAACCGGAACGACAGCTCCGGCGGGATCAAGGCGACGGACATCGAGGCGAGCCTCGGCCGGAAGATCCCGCACACGATCGTCTCGGACGGGCGCACGCTCGTGCTCGCGGTGAACCGCGGTGTCCCGTTCGTCATCAGCCACAAGGACAGCCAGGTGAGCAAGG
The DNA here is from genome assembly GCA_036395035.1 of Candidatus Limnocylindria bacterium. Classification (GTDB taxonomy): domain Bacteria; phylum Chloroflexota; class Limnocylindria; order P2-11E; family P2-11E; genus JACPOT01. The sequence continues at coordinate 5,997 of DASWDY010000167.1, read as the reverse complement.
ATCTCCTCGCGCTCGCCGGCAACCTCGCCGGCACGGCCGAGGCGGCCCAGCCCGTGGCGGCCACGGGGAAGCAGGCGGCCCCCGCGAAGGGCGGCCTGCGGCTCTTCGCCCGCTAACAGCGACCGACCCGACACCTCCTCGGTCGTACACTCCATCGCGGACCGAGGGGCCTTCACCACCAAAAGGTCGGACGAGATAACAGGAGCGCCCGCGGGAGGTTAGTCACAGGCGATGTCCCTTCTCCGGCGGATCGAAGGCTCACGTCCCGCGCCGACCACGCCGTCCGGCGACGGCCGTCCGGCCGCCCCGCCCCCGGGCGAAGGCAAGCCGCCGCCTCCGACCGGACCGCTCTCGCACACCGCGCCGCCCGCGCGCGATGGCATGCGCGACGTGCGCAGCCAGCTGCAGACGAAGATCATCAACAACCTCGACCCGCGCCTCGACCTCGCGGACGCGCGGGCCGTCCGATCGACGATCGAGGAGATGTTCAACCGCTTCATCGACGAGGACGCGCTCGTCATCACGCGCGTCGACCGTCAGCGGATGCTCGAGCAGATCCTCGACGAGATCCTCGGGTTCGGACCGATCCAGCCGCTCCTCAACGACGACACGATCACCGAGGTCATGGTGAACGGACCGTTCCGCGTGTACGTCGAGCGCAAGGGCAAGCTGACGCTGTCTGACGCGACGTTCATGAACGACGAGCACGTGATGCGGGTGATCGAGCGGATCATCGCTCCCATCGGCCGCCGCGTCGACGAGTCCAAGCCGTACGAGGACGCGCGCCTTCCGGACGGCTCGCGCGTGAACATCATCATCCCGCCGCTCGCGCTGAACGGGCCGGTCGTCACGATCCGGAAGTTCCCGAAGTACCGGATCACCGTCGAGGACTACGTGAAGTTCGGGACGGCGACGGCCGAGATGATGGAATTCCTGCGCGCGTGCGTCGAGGCACGCCTGAACATGTTCATCTCCGGTGGCACCGGCTCGGGGAAGACGACGCTCCTGAACATCATGTCCGGCTTCATCCCCGAGGACGAGCGCATCGTGACGATCGAGGATGCCGCCGAGCTGCGTCTCGTGCAGGATCACGTCGTCCGCCTCGAGTCGCGGGCCGCGAACATCGAGGGCAAGGGCGCCGTCACGATCATGGATCTCGTCAAGAACTCACTCCGCATGCGTCCCGAGCGCATCGTCGTAGGTGAGATCCGTGGTGGCGAGGCGCTCTCGATGCTCCAGGCCATGAACACCGGCCACGACGGCTCGCTGTCCACGGGCCACGCGAACGCCCCCCGCGACATGATCGCCCGTCTCGAGACGATGTGCCTCATGGCCGGCGTCGACCTGCCCGCTCGCGCGATCAAGGAGCAGATCGCGAGCGCGCTCGACGTCATCGTGCAGATCTCCCGCCTGAAGGACGGCTCGCGCAAGATCACGAACATCACGGAGGTCCAAGGCCTCGAGGGCGACGCGGTCGTGCTGCAGGACGTGTTCGTGTTCGAACAGACCGGCTACGTCGACGGGAAGGTCCTGGGCAAGCTCCGGCCGACCGGGATCCGGCCGAAGTTCTCCGAGAAGTTCGAGGCCGCGGGCATCAAGCTCCCGCCATCCGTGTTCGGCGACATGAACGCGGGCCTCTTCCGCTAGGGCGACCACATGGAATATGCCCTCGCCGGCGCGATCGGCCTCGGCCTCCTGTTCGTCTTCGGTGGCGTCTACACGCTCATGACCAGCGGCGGCTCGATCGACGAGCGGCTCGCGCGGTACGCCGGGCCCAAGGGCAAAGAGGACGAGAAGAAGAAGTCCAAGGACCAGCGCCGGCCCGACGTCGACATGGCCGTGCTCACGGGCGACGTCGAGGACAAGCGGCTCCGGATGCGCGTCCAGCGCGACCTCGCCCGCGCGAACCTGAAGCTGAAGGTCGCCGAGTACTACTACATCCGCATCGGGATGTCGCTCGGCCTCGCCCTCCTCCTCTTCGTCTTCCGTGACACGCTCTCAGCGATCTTCGGCCTCGTGATCGGCTACTTCCTGCCGCGCTTCTGGGTCGGCCGTCGCATCGGCGGGCGGCTGTCCGCCTTCAACAAGCAGCTTCCGGACACGATCACGCTGCTCTCCAACTCCCTGCGCGCCGGGTCGAGCTTCCTGCAGTCCATCGAGCTCGTCTCGCGCGAGACGCCGCCACCGATGGGGGAGGAGATGCTGCGCGTGGTGCGCGAGGTGAACCTCGGTCTCGGGATGGAGGAGGCGCTCCACAACACGGTGCGCCGCATCAAGAGCGAGGACCTCGACCTGATGGTGACGGCCATCAGCATCCAGCAGTCCGTCGGTGGCAACCTCGCCGAGATCCTCGACACCATCGCGTTCACCATCCGGGAGCGCGTGCGCATCAAAGGTGAGGTGAACACGCTGACGGCGCAGGGCCGCTACTCGGGCTACCTCGTCGCATTCCTGCCGATCGCGATCGCGTTCATGATCAACCTGATCAGCCCGTCGTTCATGCAGCCGCTCTTCACGCAGACGCTCGGGCAGATCCTCCTCGCTGTCGGCGGCGTGATGATGACGATCGGCTTCTTCGCGATCCAGAAGATCACGGACATCAAGATCTAGTGGAAGCCGCCGTCCTCGCCCTCTTCCTGACCATCGGGCTCGCGCTCGTCTTCGCCTCGTTCTACGTCGGTTCGGGTCTCGACCCGGTGCAGGCCAGGCTGCAGCAGATCGCGGTGCGCCCGCGCACGCTCGAGGAGCTCGAGCTGCGGCGACCGTTCACCGAGCGGACGCTCAAGCCGATCATCCAGGGCCTCGCGCGCCTCCTCGGCCGGTTCTACCCAGCGAACGCGGCGGCCGGGGTGCAGCTCGCGCTGAAGCGAGCCGGCATGGAATCCACCAGCGCCGAGTTCTTCCTCGGCGTGAAGGCCTTCGCGGCGATCGTGTTCTCGCTCGGCGGCGCGGCGCTCGTGAACGCGATCACGTTCGATGGGATGCAGACCCTCATCGCGCTCCCCGTCGGCGCCGTCGTCGGCTTCAAGGCCCCCGACTTCTATCTCTCCAACAAGGCCGGGAAGCGCGCGAACGAGGTGCTCGACCAGCTGCCCGACGCGCTCGATCTCCTCACGATCTCCGTGGAGGCCGGCCTCGGCTTCGACGCGGCCATCGTGAAGATGACCGAGAAGATGAAGGGGTCGATGGCTGAGGAGTTCAAGCGCGCGGCCGGTGAGCAGCGCGTCGGCAAGTCGCGCGTCGAGGCCCTTCGCGGCATCGTCGAGCGCGTCGACCAGAAGGAGCTCCAGAACTTCATCTCGGCGATCATCCAGGCCGACCAGCTCGGTGTCTCGATGTCGAAGGTGCTGCGGATCCAGTCCGAGCAGCTGCGCATGCAGCGCCGCCAGCGCGCCGAGGAGCGCGCGGCGAAGGCCCCGGTCATGATCATGCTCCCGACCATCGGCTGCATCTTCCCGTCGCTCTTCATCGTCATCCTCGCGCCCGCGGCCCTCCAGGCGATGTCCTCCTGCGCGAGCATCTGAAGCAGAGGCGGATCGAGAACACCACCCGCGGGACGACCCTCGCGACGCACTGCGCCGTGGCGGACGACTTCCTCTCTCGCGGCATCGGGCTCGTCGGCCGTGGCGGCCTCGACGATGGCGAGGCGCTCCTGCTGACGCGCACCTCCACGATCACGATGCTGCTCATGCGATTCGCCATCGACGCCGTCTTCGTCGACCGCGGCTCGCGCGTCGTGCGCGTCGCGACGCGGCTGCGGCCCTGGGTCCCGGTGATCTCGGCGCGCGGCGCCGACGCCGTGATCGAGCTGCCCGCCGGCGCCGCCGAGCGGAGCGGGACGCAAGCGGGGGACGTCCTCCGCATCGCATGACCCGCTATGCAGGGGGCTTCGCCCCCCGCAGACCCCCCGATCCGCGCGGAGCAGCCGTGCTCCGCGCTCTCGCCGACGCGCTCGTCCCGCCGCGCTGTGCCGGCTGTGACGCGCCGGGCTCATGGCTGTGCGTCGCCTGCCGTGACTCCGTCGAGGCACGCACCGTCCGCGCGGGGACGCTCCCGATCCGCGCCGGCGGTGCCTATGAAGGGCCGCTCCGCCGCGCGATCCACCGCTGCAAGTACCGCGACGAGCGCGGCCTCAGCGCGGAGCTCGGTGACCTCCTCGCCGCCCTCGTCGCCGAGGACCTCGCGCTCGGCGTGACCATCGACGCAGTCGTCCCGGTGCCGCTCCACCGCTCGCGCGTGCGCGCCCGCGGCTACGACCAGACCGCCCTTCTCGCGGCGCGTGTCGCATGCCGCGTCGCGCTGCCGCTCGTTCCCGCGCTCCACCGCATCCGTCCCACGCGGCCGCAGGTCGAGCTCGACCGGGCCCAGCGCGCGCGCAACGTCGAGGGCGCATTCGTCGCCGAGGCGCGATCCCTCCGTGGGCTGCGTGTCGCGCTCGTCGACGACGTCACGACCACCGGCGCGACGCTCACCGCGGCGGCGAAGGCCGCGCGCTCTGCCGGTGCGCGCGCGGTGCGCGCGTACGTCGTCGCGGTGGACGAGTGACGGAGCGCGTGCCGGCCGCGCGCTGGGTCATGCGCGGCCTCCTCCTGTTCACGCTGACGTTCGCGAACCTGCACGACATCTGGTCGCCGGACGTCGTCCCGAACGCCCTGTTCGCGTGGACGCTCATCCACGAGGGCAATGTCGACTTCGATGAGTTCACGCAGCGGCCACCCATCGTCGACCCGCAGGGCGACCTCCGCCAGGTCTTCGCTCATCCAGGGATCCCGCGCGACACGTACTTCTTCCGGCCGTGCGGTCACGCCGAGCTGCCATCTCGCGTCGAGCTGACGATCGCGGACGGCTCGCGTTCGTCTCCGCGCAGTCCCGGCGGTCCGCCGCCGCCCGGCCCGAACGACCACGTGTGCTCGATCTTCCCGCCGGGGATCTCGCTGCTCGCCCTGCCCGTGCTCGTGCCGCTGGTGGTCGCCGGTGCGACGCCAGCCGATGGACGGCTCCTCGTGGAAGGCGGTCACCTCGCGGCCGCGCTGATGGAGACGATCGCCGCGCTGCTGCTGTGGGCGGTCGTGCGCCGCTTCACGACGGCACGCTGGGCGCTCGCGCTCGTGCTGCTCTACTGGCTCGGGACGAGCGTGCGCACCGTCTCGTCGCAGGCGCTCTGGCAGCACGCCGGCGTGCACCTCGCGCTCGCCATCGCGCTTTGGCTCACGTTCGCGGAGCGCGTCTCGGTGCGGCGCGAGCTCATCGCTGGCGTCGTCATGGGGCTCGGGATAACGGTGCGACAGACGACCGCGATCATCGTCCTCGGTCTCGCGGCGATCGGCCATCGTCATCTGGGCTGGCCGCTCGTCAGCGCCGAGCGCATGCGCGCCGGCGTGGTGCTCCTGCTCGGCGCCGCGGTCGGCGCGCTCCCCCTCCTCGTCTACAACGCCATCGCGTTCGGCTCGCCCCTCGAACAGGGCTACGGCGACAAGCCGTTCTACCTGCAGGGCACGTGGACGGGCCTGTACGGGCTGCTCCTGTCACCGAGCCGCGGGATCCTCGTGTACGAGCCCTGGATCGTCGCGGGCCTCGCGGGCTTCGCGCTCGCATGGGCGCGCACGGGCCTCGTCGCGCTCCGCCTCCGCGGCCTCGGGATCGCGTGGGCCCTGCTGCTGCTGGTGTACTCGCAGTACGAGGAGTGGTGGGGCGGGCGTGTGTTCGGCCCGCGCTTCCTCGACGATCTCGCGCCCGCGATCGTCGTCGCGATCGCGTGGGCGATCTCGCAGGGCCTGCTCGCGAGCGCGTGGGCGCGCGTCTTGTTCTGGGCCGCCGCCGCCTGGTCGCTGCTCTTCTTCAACGTCGCCGCGCTCATCTACGACCCGAACGGCTGGGACACCGTCCCGGTCAATGTGAACTTCGATCCGTCGAAGCTGTTCGTCTGGTCGGACCCGCAGTGGCTGAACGTGCTGACTTCGCTCGGCTCCGCGGATGCACGCGTGCTCGCCGGCGCAT
>DASWDY010000166.1:0-15563 GCA_036395035.1 Candidatus Limnocylindria bacterium | reverse complement strand
CTGGTCGGCGTCGCTCCGCCAGCGCGCGGCGCTACGCGCGTTCCTCAGTGAGGTGTTCCGAGCGCCTGGAGAGGAGCCCGTGGCCCGCGCGCGCTGAGTGCGCGGACACCGCGGATCAGCCCGAAGCAGCCCGACAGCATCATCGCGCCGTACGGCGCCGCCATGTACCACCCGAGCGGCTTCGCGAGGTGCCGGTTCGGGCCCGTGACGGCGATGAACGAGAAGGGCGCGAGGTCGCGATAGCGGTCGAGGACGAGCGCGCCGTGGCCGTCATCGTCGAAGACCTCGTCGTGCGTGATCGATGCGGCGACGAGCCGCGCGATGAGCCGCTCGATCTTCTCGGTCGTCACGGCCTCGGTGTGGTGCTCCATGACGCCGAACAGCTCCTCGCCGCGCACGAGCAGGCCGAGCGTGTGCTGGTTCCCGATGTTGACGATGCAGGCGCCCCGTCCGGCGGCGTCCGCGACGCGCTCGTCCTCGAGGGCGCCGAGGACCGCGACGGGTCCAGTGTCCGCGACGATCGCGCCGGGGACGTCCTCCTGGATCGCGATAAGCCGGGTCATGTACGCCGGCGGCGTCTCCCAGACGTGGTCGACGAGCGTCGAGCCCGGCGTGAGCGTCCGGCGCCAGTGCTCGAAGCGGAACAGGCGGTTCGAGAACTTCGGCGAGAACCCATGGTCCTGGGCCGCGACCGCGACCGTCGCCGGCAGCCGCACGTCGTACGCCGCGAGCGTGCGCTCGAGCGCCGGGAGGTCGACGTCGCGCAGCTCGATGGCCACGGCGTCGCGCGGCGCGTCGTCAGTGATCTGCACGCCGCGTTTCCGCAACAGGTCGAGGTCGTCGTGCACCGTGCGCGCGGCCTTCTCCGTCGCGTAGACCTCGAGCCCGGCCTCGAGGTGGCGCCAGACGGCGTTCGTCGTGTGGTAGCCGCCCATGAGGTTGCCGTGGAGGAAGACGGCGCGGCCCTCGCGCCGCGCGCGCTCGATGCGCGACCCGAGGATCGCGGTCGCCGAGGGCAGGACGAGCTGGACGGCGTTCTCCATGGGCTGCGCGGGGTCGTGGACGACGACGTCCATGGTCCCGGCGCCGATGTCGATCGCGAGGATGCGCTCACCGCTCACGCCGCCGATGCTAGGCCTCGCTTCTTCTCGGATCGGGTCGTCGCCTCTAGAATGGACGTGTCCCTCGATCGAGGGGAGGTCGCATAGCCTGGTCGAGTGCGGAGGTTTGCTAAACCTCTGAGCTGGTTTTTTCCGGCTCCGCGGGTTCGAATCCCGCCCTCCCCGCCGGACGACGAGCCGGCCCCTGTCAGCTCCCCGTGGCGAAGCGCGCGAGCGACAGGAACGCGATCGGTAGCGCGGTCGATCCATTCAACGCGAGATCGGCCAGCACCTCACCCATGACGCTCGCGAACTTGAACCCATGCCCTGAGCAGGCCGACGCGAACACGACGCGCGGATACGTCGGATGGCGATCGACGATGAAGTGCTCGTCCGGCGTCTTCGTGTACATGCAGACCTTCGACGCGCGCAGCGGTCCCTTGCCGGCGGGCAGGTACCGGCCGATGAAGCGCCGGACACCCTCGTCCTCGCCCGCGACCATCTCGCGATGCAAGCGGTCGGGCTCCGTGATGTCTCCCGTGCCATGCCGCGCGACCTTCAGCCCCTGACCGTCCATGTATGGGAAGCCGTAGTAGCTTCCGTCGTCCGTCTCGATGACGTACACGGGCATCTCGCGGAACGCATCGGGGCGCGCGGGCTCGTACCAGAACAGAGGGACGCGCTCGACTTGCAGCGGCAGGGCGAGGTCGGGCAGGAAGTACGGCAGCCACGCGCCGGCGGTGAGCACGAGCGATCCCCCGCGCTCGGACCGACCGGCGGCGGTGTGCACATTGACCGCGGACCCATCGGGATCGGGATACCAGTCGTCGGCCCCATCCGCGAACCGCAGCTCGGCGCCGTGGCGCTCGGCGACGGCGAGGTGCGCCGCGATCGCCCGCTCGGGAACGAGATAGCCGGCCCGCTCCTCGACGATCGCGACAAGGTCATCGCCGCGGAACCACGGATGGCGGCGGCGGAGCGCATCACCCTCGAGGACCTCATGCGCGAGCCCGTGCTCGCGCACGCTGCGGAGCGAGCCCTCGACGATCGCGCTGCCGGGCGCACCCGCGTACAGGCCGCCGGTGGGGAAGAGGATGCGCTCGCCGGTCTCGCGCTCGAGCTCGAGCCAGCGATCCCACGCGCGGCGCAGCAGCGGCACGTAGTCGGGGTGCTCGAAGTATGCCGTCCGGATGACGCGCGAACGTCCGACGAACGATCCCATCTCGTGGCCGCGCGCGAAGCGCTCGATCCCGAGGACGCGCGCGCCGCGCCGCGCGAGCTCGGCCACGGTCGCGCTCCCGTGCGTGCCGAGGCCGACGACGATGACGTCGTACGCGCTCATTCGGCGCGGAACCATGACGCGACGGACCGCGCGGCGTTCCGGATGACGACGCGGTGCAGACCCGGCGCGACCGGGGGCACGTACATGATCGTGTCGAGGAGTCCCTTCGCGTCAGCGTGCGACGTCCAGACGGTACGCCCGTCGCTCTGGAACGCGACGGGCGCGGACGGCGTGAAGCCGAGGCCGACCACCTGCATCGGGAAGCCCGGCGCGCCGCCGTCGGGGTCGAACACGACCACCGGGCCGTCGCGGAACGCGACCGACACGAGGGCCGCGGGATGCGTCGACCCGAGGCCGTAACGGCGCACCGCGGTCTGCGGGCATGCGCTCCGCATGCCGCGCAGCACCATGATCACCCCCTCGCTCGCATCTTCCTCGATCGTCACGCGCGCGATCCGCCCCTCGGGCGGGCGGACCTCGCGCTCGCCGTGATAGCTCGGCGAGCCGTCGGCGTTGCGCAGCCGCGCTCCAGGCATGCGCACCCGGACGACGTCGCCCTCGCGCTCGGCCGTGAACGCGGGGATCCCGTACACGCCGCCGGCGCGCAGGCCGAAGAGGAACGCGATCTGGTCGTCGCCGAAGCGGAGGCCGCGCAGCTGCACCACGCTGCCGGCCTCACCTCCGGAGGCCGGCCCGCACGCGGGTGGCGGCGATGCGCACGACGCGGTCGCGAGGACGAGCGCGAGGAGCGGCGCCGCCCATCGGCCGACCACTAGAGACCGAGCGGTCGCACGACCAGTCCGGCCGGCACCTTCGGATAGAAGTAGGTCGTCTTCGCGGGCAACCGCTCCCACGCGTCCGCGACCTTCTTGAGCGTCATCGGGTCGACGGCGCGGACGAGGACCGCGCTCGTACCCGTCTCCGCCGCGGCGATCGCGCGATCCGTGTCGTGCTCGTACATGACCGTCCCGCCCGCGGACCGCGTGGGCTCGATGAGGAGGGCCTCGGCCTGCGCGATCGGCAGCGAGCGCCACGCCTCCGCGATGTGCGAGAGATCGACGTCCGGCCGGGGCTCAAGCCGGGTGAACACGCCGTCGCGCACGAGGACGATGCCGGGCTGCGTGTCCGCGAGACCGCCCTTGTCGATGGGGGCCGCCTCGAACGAGCGCGCGACCGCCTCGTCGAGCGCGGCGTTCGCGCCGCGGACGACGCGGTGGGTCGGCAGGATGCGCAGGCCCGGATCGTCGAGCGCGCAGAGGTACGCGAGCACGTAGTTCGGCGTGTCCTCCGGGAAGTCGATCCGCTTCGCCTCGTTCTCTTCCTTCAGGTACTCGAGCCCGACCTCGTAGCGGTGATGGCCGTCGGCCAGGTAGATCCGCGCGTCCCTCAGCGCAGCCGCCAGCCGCTCGGCGAGCTTGCGGTCCTCGAGCGCCCACAGGAGATGACGCTCATCCCCGATGCGCGCCTCGGCGACGAACCGCGCCGGACCCCGCGCCATCCACTCTTCGAGCATGTCCGCGACCTTCGCCCGCGGGTCCTCGAAGAGCCCGAAGATCGGGCTCGCGTTCACGCGCGTCAGCCGCAGGAGGCGGAGCCGGTCCGTCTTGTCCTTCGGTGTCGTCTGCTCGTGCGGGCGGACGATGCCGCGGCCCATCTGGTAGAGGCGGAGCGCGCCGAAGAACCCGCGCCGCCGGAGACGCTGGCCGTCGAGCTCGAAATAGTGGTCGTACAGGTAGAACGCCGGCATCGCGTCATGGCGCATGACGCCGGTCTCGGTCCAGCGGTCGAGCAGGGCCCTGGCGCGGGAGTACTTGTTGTCCACCGGGTCGTCGCCGAGTGCGTCCTTGCCATGCTCGATCCGCACGAAGTTGTGCTCGCTCCGCGCGTACAGCTCCTCGCGCTGCTGCTCGCCGATGACGTCGTACGGCGGGCACACGAGATCCGCGAGCGGACCCGCCTTCGACTCGTCGAAGCGCAGCCCGTGGAAGGGGACGATCTCCGCCACGTGCGCCATGGTGCGGCACCGCGCCACAGCGAGCATGCGGGCCCTTGCATGGGATCAGTAAGGCGTCGAGCGGGATGACGCCCGTTCGACCGGTCGGTTCGCGGGGTTACCCGAACGTGAGCGGGTCGCCCTCCGCGGTCCTCGCGCGCCTTCTCATCGCATTCGCGCTGCTTGCGAGCGCGTTCGCCCCACTATCGAGCGAGCGCACGCTCGTCGCCGCGGAAGAGATCGTCACCGGTGCCGCGATCGACCTCCCCGACGATGGCCTCGACCCGCTCCGCTGCGTCGAGCGTGTCGCGATCCCGACCGTGGAGAACGCGCTCGAGTCGAGCTGGTCGCCGGACGGCACGCACATCGCGTACACGAAGATCCTCGCGACGTCGTCGCGGCGCTCGGTCACCGGCTACGAAGAGGATCCCGGCCTCGGCATCCTCGACGTGGCGACCGGCGGGATCCGCTGGTTCGGGGCGGGAAAGGATCCGCGCTGGTCGGGTACGGGGACGTACCTGTCGTTCTGGCGCGCGGGGCACGTCTACATCGTCCGCGGTGGCCGGGTCATCGACCGCATCGAGGCGAGCACGCCATCGGTCCGCTGGGTCGGCGATCAGCTCGTGTACTTCCTCTGGGACGAGATCCGCGGATGGACCGAAGAGGCCGACGTCGCGATCTCGCACGTCTCCGCGCAGTACATCCCGGAGTACCCGCAGGACTGGACCGAGTTCAGCGCCGACGCTCGGCTGTTCACGCTGACGCGCTACCACATGGATGGGCAGGCCGAGCGCTACGTCGGCGAGACGCGCACGGGCCAGCTCGCGCCGCTCACGACCGCGGGCACGACGTATACGGAGTGGGCGCCCGTCGGGCAGACGCTGCTCGTGCGCTCCGACGAGCAGGTCGAGCTGCGCGGCGCGGGTGGTTGGACGGCCTCCGCATCCGTCTCGTCCTTCCCCGGCGCCGTCCACGGCTGGACCCCCGACGGGAAGCTGCTCATGGGGCAGGTCTCATCGACCGTCCCCGCGGGACCGACGTTCGATCGCTTCGCGCTGTGGGACGGCCGGTCGATCGGCGCGGTCGCCACGCTGCCGAACCTTCTCGGGAGCCGGACGTTCAGCGCCAACGGCCGCTTCTTCGCCGGCATCGCGCGCGCGGGCCTGTACGAGACGCAGCTGGAGGTGTATCGCTGCGGCACGCGCACGTCGGCCGTCCCGTCGCGCGCGGACCCGATCTCGCGCGCGCGCCAGCAGCGCATCGACGAGGACCCGCGTCGGCTCGTCCGTCCCGCGATCGGCTACTTCTCGCAATTCCTGCAGGGCGCGCACACCGGCGTCGACATCGCCGCGCCGTTCGGCTCGATCATCACCTCGGATGACGAGGGCCAGGTCACGTGGGTCGGCTGGCGGCCGGTCGGCGGCCGCGCCGTGTGCGTCCTCCACGACGAGGGCGTCGAGAGCTGCGCCTACCACACCTCGCAGGCGCTGGTGCGCGTCGGACAGCGCGTCGCGCGCGGCGAGCCCATCGCGCTCATCGGCATGACCGGGCTCACGACCGGTCCGCACGTCCACTGGGAAGTGAAGCAGGGCGGCCTCATCGTCGACCCGCTGAAGCGCTAGCGATCCATTCCGGCGACCATAGCGGCGTGTCGCGGCCGCTCCTCATCACGGTGATCGGCAAGGCCGCCCGCGACCCGAGCGATCCCGTGCCGCCGCAGGCGCTCACCGCGGCCGAAGAGGTCGGTCGGCTCATCGCTGAGGCGGGCGCCGTGGCGGTGACCGGCGGGCTGTCGGGCGTCATGGAGGCGGTGAGCCGCGGCGCGAAGGCCGCGGGCGGGCTCGTGATCGGCGTGCTCCCCGGCTTCGACAAGCGCGACGCGAACGTATACGTCGACGTCGCCTTCACGACCGGCATGGGCTTCATGCGCAACACGCTCACGGTCCGCGCGGCCGACGCGGTGATCATGATCTCCGGCGGCATCGGCACGCTGAATGAGCTGACCGTGTCGTACGAGGACAAGCCGACGGTGATCCTCGAGGGTACCGGCGGATGGGCCGACCGCATCCGGGACATCGCATACAAGGGCGTGCACCTCGAGGAGTCCGGCCGGCGCACCCTCTATTACGCGAGCACGCCGCGCGAAGCGGTGAGCCTCGCGCTCGAGCTCGGTCGCAAGGACGCCCGCGCCCCGCAGGGCGGTCAGCAGGAGCTGCGCTAGCCAGGGAACCCGAACGGGCTCGCCGTCGTCCTCAGGGCATCCGCCACTGCGGTTGGAGGTGCCCGATGCGTCCCTGGCTTTCCGGTCTGACGCTCGCGATCCTGTTCCTCGCCTTCGGCGCGACGCCGGCGCTCGGCTGCGCCGGCCTCATCGGTCCGAACGGCGCTGTCAACGTGACCCGCACGACCACGCTCGCGGCGTACGCAGACGGGATCGAGCACTACGTGACGTCGTTCTCGTTCGAGGGCGGCGGGGCCGCATTCGGCTCGCTCATCCCGCTGCCCGGTGTCCCGACGAAGGTCGAGCGCGGCGGCGCGTGGACGCTGCAGCGCTTGATCCGCGAGACGGAGCCGGTGAAGGCGTTCGCCGTCCCTGGCGCGCTGACGGCGGACGCGGTCCGGTCGCCGGTCGACGTGCTCCTCACGGCGAAGATCGACGCGCTCGACATCACGGTCATCCGCGGCGGCGGCGCCGCCGTGGGCGAGTGGGCGCGCGACAAGGGCTTCCGCCTCTCACCCGACGCGCCGGAGATCCTCGACTTCTACGCCGACCGCAGCCCGATCTTCCTCGCGGCCGTCTTCGATGGTCAGGCCGCGGCGCAGCGCGGGCAGCGCGTCGGGGATGGGACGCCGGTGCATCTCACGATCCCGGTCGCGCAGCCCTGGGTCCCGCTGCGCATCCTCACGCTCGGCAAGGCGCCGACGGACCGCGTCGACGCCGACGTCTACCTGCTGACGGGCCGGCGTCCGGCACTGCTCCCCGGCGCGCCGACGAGGGGGCTTCGCGTCCTGACGGACCAGGCCGCGAGCAAGGCGCTCCTGAACGACCTTCGCTCCGACGAGGGGATGTCGTTCATCCCGACGGCGGCGTGGCTCACGAAGGTGCGCGTCGACGGCGCGGCGTCCGATATCCGCTTCGACCTCGCGATCGATCCGACCGGCGTCGCGACGCCGTCGCGCGTCGCCGCGGGGCTCGAGGCGCCCTCGACACCGAAGGCGCCCGCGACCCCGACGGCCGTCGATCCCGACCGCATCGTCCCCGCGCTCATGCTCCTCGCGGGCTGGCTCGCGGTCCTCGCCCTCCTCCGTCCGTGGGCCCGTCGTCGGGCATGATCCGGATCCTCCTGGCGTGCGCGGCGCTCGTCATGTCGAGCGCCGCGTGCGCCCCCGTCGGTCAGCGCGAGGTCGAGATCGTCCTGCGGCACTCGCATTTCGAGCCCGCCGCGCTCACGGTGCCCGCGGGCGTCCCGATCACGTTCGTCCTGAAGAACGTCGATCCCATCGATCACGAATGGATGATCGGCGATGCCCGCTTTCACGAGCGGCACCGCACGGGGACGGAAACGCTCCACGACGGGCGTCCGAACGAGATGACCGTGCCCGCGCAGAGCGAGCGCCGTACCACGCTGACGTTCGCGGTCCCCGCGACCCTGACCTTCATCTGCCACCTGCCGGGCCACGAGCGCTACGGGATGGTCGGGAGCCTCACCAGCCGCTGACGATCCTCTCGGCCCACGCGGCCGCCGCGAAGAGGCGCCGGTCCTCGCCGGGCGCACCGACGAGCTGCAGCCCGAGGGGCAGTCCCGCCGGCCCGCGGCCCATCGGGATCGTGATCGCCGGAGCACCCGTGAGCGACCAGCGCGAGCAGAAGATCGGATCGCCGGTCGTCTCCGGCGTCGGGGCTTCGTCCTTCGCCGCGAGCGTCAGGACCGCGTCGTAGGGCGACGCCCAGGCGTCGAACGTCGCGATCAGCCGGTCGCGCTCCGAGAGCGCCGCGCGGTATGCCGCATCCGGGATCGCCTCGCCCTCGGCGACGAGCGCTTTCGCCACGTCGCTCGCCTTCGCCGGATCGCGCGCGATCGCGGCGCCGATCGTGCCGACGCTCTCGCGCGCCATGATCGTCCGGAGCAGCGGCACCGCGTCATCGACCGCCGGCGGCGGCGCGGGCCACTCGATCGCGCGGCCGGCGGCGGCGAGCGCGTCGATCGCTCGCTGGAAACGCTCGCGCATCGCGTCGCTCGCGCCGTCCCAGTGCTTCGTCCGGATCGCGGCGAAGCGCGGCGGCGCTTCGGAGGCGCCCGCCCACCACGCGTCGATCGGCGCGCGCGCGATCGCGGCGCACAGCCATGCCGCCCCTTCGACCGTACGGGCGAACGTGCCGGCGTGGTCAAGTGTCGGCGCGAATGGCATCACGCGGTCGAGCGACAGGCGTCCGTACGTCGGCTTCGCGCCGACGACGCCGCAGAACGCCGCGGGACGGATGACGGACCCGTTCGTCTGGCTCCCGACCGCGCCCGGGATCATGCCCGCCGCGACCGCCGCGGCCGACCCCATCGACGAGCCGCCGGGCGTGCGCGACGGGTCGTGCGGGTTCCGCGTCGGCCCGGGATGGAAGAAGGCGAGCTCGGTCGTGACGGTCTTGCCGACCACGATCGCGCCCGCGGCCTCGAGCGCTTCGACCGCGGCGGCGCTGCGCTCGGGGACGCGGCCCTTGTACAGCGGCGAACCGTTCTCGGTCGGGATGCCCGCCGTGTCGAAGATGTCCTTCACGCCGATGGGGACACCGTGCAACAAGCCGAGGGCCGCGCCCTCGCGCGGCTTCGCGTCGGCGGCGTCCGCGAGGCGCACCGCGCGCTCGCGGTCCAGCCACGCGAACGCGTGCACCGTCGGCTCGCGCTCGTCGTAGCGCCGCAGGCACGCGTCGACGAGCGCGCGGCTCGTCGTCAGCCCGCGGCGGATCGCCCTCGCGGCCGCCGGGAGGTCTTCGAGGTACATGCGACACGCATGGTGACGCGTGGCGTCCAGCCGCGCGGGAGCGGCTGCAGCGATCCGCGGATCCTGCGAAAGCCGGCCTTGCGGAAGAGCGCCTCGGTCCCGATGAACGCGAAGTCGTCGTGGACGCGCTCGCTGCTCTCGCGTGGGTAGGCCTCGACCGCGGGCGCGCCCTGCTCCGCGGCGTACGCGACGGCCGCGCGGATGAGCGCCTGCGCCACGCCGCGGCCCCGCACTCGGCCGTGCACCGTGATGCACGGGATGACCCAGACCGGGACGTCGTCGACACGCGGCGTCGCCTTCGACCCATCCACCCGCGCGAGCTCTGGGCGTGGGGCCACGGCGATCCATCCGGCGACCTCGCCGTCGAGATACGCGAGGAGGCCGGGCGCGCGCCGCCGCCGCGCGAGCGCCGTCATCAGCCGCCGGTTCGGCGAGCCGCGTCCCGGCGGCACGGGCGTCTCGCGCCGGGTCTTCGCCGTGAGGCGGGGGAACATGCAGTAGCACGCGCTACCCCACGTCCCGCGCAACACCTCCTGCATGTCGTCGATGCGCGATGGTGTGAGCCGGACGATGGTCAGCTCGCCGCGGGCAGTGCTTTCTGCTTTCGCCATCTGACCTTCAGCAGTCTGCGCAGCCGCGCCTCGGCCTGCTCCCGCCAGCTCGCCGGACCCGCCTGGAGCGCCAGCAGCGTCTCGAGCATCGTCACCGCGCGGTCGATCTCACCTCGTCGCTCCAGCGCGCGCGCGAACGCCAGCGAGGCTCGGACGCGCGTGGTGGCGTCGCCTTCCACGTACGCGCTCTCATAGCAGCAGAACGCGGCCTCGACCTCGCTCTGCCGCTCGAAGATGCGCGCGAGGGCGAGCGCGGCCGGCGCGTGATCCGGGACGCGCCCGCGCCGCGCGTCCATGACCGCGCGGGCGACGCGGTCGGCGATCCGGACGAGCGAGATCACGTCGCGCGCGTTGTGCCGGAGCACCGGGGCGATGATCCGGTCGTCGCGGATCCGCAGCCAGTGGAAGAAGCGGTCCGGGATGAGCGACCCTGGGATGTCGTCGTTCCCGCGGGGCTCGTCGAGGATGGAGGCCTCGAGCTGCCGGAGGGTCGTCGACCCGAAGCGGTCCTTCCAGAGCCGCCGCGCCGGATGTAAGAGATCCAGGTGGGAGTCGTCGACGGCGAGCTCGCCTCGCAGCGCGAGCACGACGCGCGTCCGGAGGATCGGCAGGTCGAACGCCTTGCCGTTGTACGAGGCGCACGCGCGGAACGCGTCGAGCTCGCGGTGGATCGCCGCCACGAAGTCGCGCTCGGCACCGAGGCTTTGCAGCAGGTGCTGCCGCAGCACGAGCTGGCCGTCCACGATGTGCGCGGTCCCGAGGAGGAACACGTACGTGCCCGTCCCGCCGGACAGCCCGGTCGTCTCCGTGTCGAGGAAGACGATGTCCTCCCAGCGCTTCGGCGGCTCCCCTCGAAGGCCCAGGTGCGCGAGGGTCAGGGGATCGGGTGGGGTGAGCCCCACCACCTCGAGGCCGAGACCTCGCAGATCGAATCTCTCCTCTGAGGTAGTGAATGGACCGGCTCCCCTGACCGGATGTCCCTGCGGGGCTGCATGCGTTTTCGCATCAAATTGGTGCGAGGTCGCATCAAATTGATGCGGGATCACATGCACGCCTGAAACCGCTGCCCCAGCTCCGGCCGATCCCGCGTCCGGCGCTCCGACCTTCTTTCGAGCGTCCGCGGAATTTGAACCAATTCGGTTCAGATCTGCACCGGATCGGTTCACATCTGGCGGAGCGCTTCGGAGAGGTCCCCGTTCATCCGGATCCGCCGATGGCCGAGCTCGTTGTTCCGCCTCCCTGAGGACGGCGCGGGCGGCGGCCACCCGGGCGAGTCGGTCGCGCAAGGCGAGGGTCATGCGAGCAGCTCGGCCACGGACGACTTGACGTCGTGGCCGATCGCGCATGCGGGGCCGACGCACGACGGGCATCCGGTCTCGCAGTCGCACGCCGCGAGATGCTCGCGCGCGCGATCGAGGAGCGGCTCGGTCGCGCGGAAGAGCCGCTCCGAGAACCCGACGCCACCGGGCGTCATGTCGAAGAGGAAGACAGTCGGCCGCTCCGTGTGCGGCGACCGCACCTCGACGGCGAGCCCGAGGTCGTGGGGATCGCACATGAGGAACAGCGGGGCAAGACCGTGGAGGAGGTTGCCGAGCCCGGCGAGGGCGACCTCGATGCGCTCGCGCGGCCATCCGGGCGTCGCGTCGGGCGCGAGCGAGAGCCAATACGAGGTCGTCTGGAGCTCCTGCTCGGGCAAGGTGATCTTGCCCCAGCCGACGTTCTCGTGCGTGTACATCGTGAGCTTCTTGTAGACGGTGGCCAGGGCCGTCACGAGGCCCTCGCCGTGCGCCCGCACGAACCGGTCGCGTCCCGCGCGCTTCGGGACGCCGTCCTGCGCGAACTCGTCGAGCACGCGGATGCGCACGCTGAGCCCCGCGTCGGTGTAGTGGTCGACCTTCACCTCGCTGACGTAGGCCTTGCCGCTCGGCCAGTCGAGGCGCTCGACCTGGAACTGCCGTGACTCGTGGAGATAGATGGCCTGCTCGTGCACCAGGACCGGCGCGGCGAAGCGGTCGACCTCGCCGATCACGCGTGTCCGGCCCGCCGTGGTGTCGATGATCACGACGTTGTCGTTGCTCGCCGTCCGCAGCGACATGTCCTCGGCCGGGAAGGACTGGGCGGACCAGTGGTACCGCCCCTCGGCCTCGTGGAGGATGCCCTGCTCGTCGAGGTAGGAGAGGACGCCGGGCGTGTCCTCGGTGCCGAACCGCTCGGCGCGCTCGAAGGGCAGCTCGAATGCCGCGCACTTCAGATGTCCGACGAGCACGTGGAGGTTGTCGGGGTTCACGAGGCCCTGCTCGGGCGGGCGGCCGAGGACGAAGTCGGGGTGCTCGATGACGTACTGATCCGTCGGCGACGACGTCGCGACGAGGAACGCGGCGGCGAGCTCGCCACGCCGGCCGGCGCGGCCCATCTGCTGCAGCGTCGACGCCACGGTGCCCGGGTAGCCGACGAGGACGGCGGCCTGCAGCGCGCCGATGTCGATCCCGAGCTCGAGCGCGTTCGTCGACACGACCCCGCGCACCGACGCATCGCGCAGTCCGCGCTCGATCGCGCGCCGTTCGCTCGGGAGGTACCCGCCGCGGTAGCCGCGAACGAGGTCGGGCGGCCACTGCGGCTGCGGGAACCGCGCGCGCAGATACGTGAGCAGGAGCTCCGTCTGCACCCGGGTGCGCGTGAAGCAGATCGTCTGCACGCCGGACGCGAGGAGCGTCGCGGCGATGTCGCGCCCGGTGAGGAGCGCGCTGCGGCGGATGCCGAGCGACGCGTTCACGACGGGCGGGCGCACGAAGACCAGGACCTTCTCGCCGCGCGGTGCGCCGGACTCGTCGATGAGGACGACGTCCTCCTCGACGTGTCGGCGCGCGAGCTCCTCGGGGTTCGCGATCGTCGCCGACGTGCAGATGAACGTCGGGTGCGAGCCGTAGAACGCGCAGATGCGCCGCAGCCGGCGAAGGACATTGGCGACGTTGCTCCCGAACACGCCACGGTACGTGTGCAGCTCGTCGAGGACGACGTAGCGCAAGTTCTCGAACAGCTTCACCCACTTCGTGTGGTGGGGGAGGATCCCGGTGTGGAGCATGTCGGGGTTCGTGATGACGACGTGCCCCGCCGACCGGATCGCCGCGCGCGCCTGCGGCGGCGTGTCGCCGTCGTACGTGTAGGTCTTGAGCTCGATCCCCATCTCTTCCGAGAGCGCTCCGAACGCGGCGAGCTGGTCCTGGGCGAGGGCCTTCGTGGGGAAGATGAAGAGCGCGCGCGCCGACGGGTCCTTCGCGATCTCGTGCAGGACGGGGAGGTCGTAGCAGAGCGTCTTCCCGGAGGCCGTCGGCGTGACGACCACGGTGTGCTTCCGCGCGTGGGCCGCCTCGAGGGCCTGCGCCTGGTGGGAGTAGAGCGCGTCGATCCCTCGCCCGCGCAGCGTCCGGACGATCCGCTCGTCGAGCCAGACGGGGAATGGCGCCAATCGCGGTGCGGCGGCGGGGATGCGCTCCCAGCGCGTGACCATCGCCGCGAACTCGGGATCCCGCTCGAAGGCGTCGAGGATCTGCTCGAGGCTGAGCCGGCCGGGGGACCGAACATCAGTTCGCATGGGGCCGCCGAACGATATGGAACGTGCGTTCGGTCGTCAAGGCGGCCGAATTGCTGCGGTCTATCCGCCTCGGAAGAGGTGAGAGCGATGCCAGAGATGCGAGCGGAGACCGAGCGAGAAGCACGGCGCAAGGGGATCGATGGGCAGGCCGAGAAGCCGACGGACCCCTACGACCTCACGTCGATGTCGCGTCCCACGAACGTGCACCGGACGAAGCGCGATGAGACGCAGCCGCCGGAGGCGGATCCGAGCGGATCGACCACCGAGCCCGATCCCGCCACCCACGAGGAGCACCTCCGCTCCCAGGGGCAGGGGCCCCTGAGCGCGAAGCGCGGCGGCTGAAGGGCCGAGAGCGGTCTAGCTGAGCCGCGCGGCGAAGCGCGCGATCGCGCGCAGCACGTACCACGTCCCGAGGAACGCGAGCGCCTCGAGCGTGAACTGGTGGAACACGTAGAGGCGGTCGGCGACCAGGAGCGAGGCACCGAGCGTCGCGCCGTCGATCGCGCGATCGACGGTGAGGAACGGCGTGAGCAGCGAGCGGACCTTCGTCATGGCGGAGCAGCGTAGCGCCAGGACACCCTCCCGCGCATCGGGGTACTCGCTTCGCTCGTACAGGCGTCGCTCGTCCTCATGCGTCGGCCTACGGCCGCCGCCCTCGTCCTCGCTAGCCTGTAGCCTTCGGCCGATCACAAGGGGAGGGCCGCCATGCCAGCCGTCCGCCGTTCCACGCGCACCGCCCGCCGCTCACGCACCGCCGCGCCACGCCGGGGACGACCCGCCCGCTCGCGCGCCGCGGCGGCGCCGGCCGATCCGCTCGAGAAGCTCGAGTTCCGCCTCGTCGGCCCCTTCCGGGGTGGGCGCGTCGGCGCGGTCGCGGGCGATCCGAACGACCGGATGACCTTCTATTTCGGCTCGACGGGCGGCGGCGTGTGGAAGACGACCGACGGCGGCCGCTACTGGACGAACGTCTCGGACAAGTTCTTCGAGCGCGCTTCGGTGGGCGCCATCGCGGTCGCGATGAGCGACCCGAACGTCATCTATGTCGGCATGGGCGAGTCGTGCATCCGCGAGAACGTGTCGCACGGCGACGGCGTGTACAAGTCGACGGACGGCGGGCGCTCGTGGCGCAATGTCGGCCTCGGCAACACCCGCAACATCTCGACCGTCTGCGTCGATCCGCGCGACCCCGACACCGTGTACGTCGCGGCGCTCGGCCACGCGCACGGCCCGAACGGCGAGCGCGGCGTCTTCCGCTCGCGCGACGGCGGCGCGACGTGGCAGCGCGTCCTCTTCCGCGACGAGCGCACGGGCGCGATCGACCTCTCGATCGACCCGAACAACCCGCGGATCATGTACGCCGCGATGTGGGAGACGATGCGCCTTCCCCACACGATGACCAGCGGCGGACCCGGCAGCGGGATCTTCAAGACGACCGACGGCGGCGACACTTGGACGGAGCTCACGCGCAACGCGGGCCTGCCGACGGGCCTCCTCGGGAAGGTGGGCGTGGCCGTGGCCCCATCGCGGCCCGACCGCGTGTACGCGGTCATCGAGGCGAACGACGGCGCGGTGTACCGCTCCGATGACGCTGGCGGCTCGTGGACGAAGCTCTCCGAGGACCGCAACCTGCGGCAGCGCGCCTGGTATTACACCCACATCTTCGCCGATCCGCAGGACGCGGACACGGTGTGGGTGCTGAACGTCGACGCCTGGCGGTCGATCGACGGCGGGAAGACCTTCCAGCAGTTCGAGATCCCGCACGGCGACAACCACGACCTCTGGATCGACCCGAAGGACCCCAGGCGGATGATCGAGGGGAACGACGGCGGCGCGACCGTGACGTTCAACGGCGGCCAGACCTGGTCGACGATCTACAACCAGCCGACCGCGGAGATGTACCACCTCGTCACCGACACGCGGTTCCCGTACCGCATCTACGGATCGCAGCAGGACAACACCGCGATCGCGGTCCCGAGCCGCGCGCGGATCA
>DASWDY010000165.1:0-14414 GCA_036395035.1 Candidatus Limnocylindria bacterium | reverse complement strand
GACGACCAGTTCGTCGGCGGTGCGGTGAACGTCGCCGCGCGGCTCGCGTCGAAAGCGAAGGCGGGCGAGATCATCGCGAGCGACACGCTCCGCGGACTCGTGCGCACGGGTGTGTCGTACGCGATGGAGGACCGCGGACCGCTCCGACTGAAAGGCGTGAGCGAGCGCGTCCGCGCCTGGAGCGTCGAGTGGCGTCCGCCGGAGGCCACCGCACCCGCGCCGCACGTCGCCGCCGTGGACCTGCCGCTCCTCGGTCACTCGCCGCTGACACCGGCCGCGCCCGCGCCCGGACAGATCGTCTGTCCGGTCGTCGTCGGCCGGGACGCGGAGCAGGCGCGGTTCGCGGAGCATCTTCGGCTCGCGGCGACCGGTCGTGGGCAGACGGTGGTCCTTGCCGGCGAGGCAGGCGTCGGGAAGAGCGCCTTCGTGCGCGACGCGATCGCGGCGGCGACGCGCGATGGGTTCCGCGTGCTGTACGGCGTGACGCTCGAATCCGACAAGGGGCTGCCATACGCCCCCTTCGTCGGCGCGGTGCGCTCGGGATTCCGCGGCATCGCCCGCGAGCGCCTCGGCCGTGTCCTGGGTCAGGCCGCCCCGGACCTCGCGCAGCTGTTCCCCGAGCTCGGGAAGGCGCAGCGCGCGGAGCAAGCCTCCGCCGTCGAACATCACCGCCTGTCGGTCGCGTTCCTCGGCCTGTTCACGACGTTCTCCCGCGAGACCCCGGTGCTGCTCGTCGTCGAGGATCTGCACTGGGCCGACGAGGCGAGCCTCGGGCTGTTCCATTACCTCGCCCGCGAGCTGCGCGACACGCGCATCCTGCTCCTCGGCACGTACCGCAGCGACGAGATGCACCGGAGGCATCCGCTGCTGCGCGTGGTCGCGAACATGCAGCGCGAGCGGGTCGCCAGCGAGATCCCGCTCGCCCGGCTCGACAAGGAGCAGGTCCGTCAGCTGATCCAGGTGACCTTCCAGCAGACCGACCCGAACATCAAGATCACCGACGAGTTCCGCGACGTGATCTACGCGCGCGCGGAGGGGAATCCATTCTTCACCGAGGAGCTGCTGAAGTCGCTCGTCGAGTCCGGCGACCTCTACTTCCGGCCCGACACGGGATGGTCACGCGACAAGCCGATCGACCAGCTCCGGATCCCCGGGTCCGTGCGCGAGGCGGTCCGCGAGCGGATCGATCGCGTGAGCCCGGCGGCGCAGGTGACGCTCTCGACCGCCGCCGTCATCGGCCTGCGGTCCCCGTTCGAGCTGCTTCGCGCCGTGCGCGGCGTGACCGAGGCGGATCTCGAGACCCAGCTGCGCGAGCTGATCGAGCAGCAGCTCGTCGTCGAGCTCGGCGGGGACGACGACGAATACGGATTCCGTCACGCCCTGACGAAGGAGGTCGTCTACGACGACCTGCTCGTGCGCGAGCGCAAGCGCCTGCACCGCACGGTCGCGGACGCGCTCATCGCCCGCGATGGGTCGGAGCCGGCGCTCGTCGCGCACCATCTCGTCACGGCCGGAGCCGGCGAGGCCGCCATCCCGCATCTCCTCGCGGCGGCGGAGCGCGCGTTCGATGCGTACGCGCCACGGGAGGCCGCGGCGCACTACGAGAAGGTGGTCGAGCTCGGGATCGCTGAGGACCGGCTCGGCGCCGTGCTGGAGAAGCTCGCGGACACCTACTACCTGTTCGACTTCGCGCTCGCGCGGAAGGCCGCCGAGGACGCGGCGGCGATGTACCGCGAGCGTGCGGACCGGCACGGGCTGTCCCGCATGCTCCGGCTCGCGAGCCGGTCCATCTGGCAGCAGGGGGACGCCAACCGCGCCGCCGCGTTCGCGCAGGAGGCGATCGACGCGCTCGACGGCCTCGATGACTCGCCCGAGCTCGGACGCGCGACCGCGAATCTCGGGATCCTGCGGATGCTCGCGCGGGCGAACGACGAGGCCAGCCGGCTCTCCGAGCGGGCCATCGAGATCGGGCGCCGCTTCGACGATCCTTGGACCATCGCGAACGCGCTCATCACGAAGGGCACCGTCCTCCGGACATCCGACTTCCACGAGAGCGATCGGCTGATCCACGAGGGCATCGAGCTCGCCAAAGCGCGCGACCTCAGCGAGGTCGTGTTGCGCGGCTACAACAACCTGCTCGTCGGCAGCGCTGGCCATCTGTCCCTCGAAGAGCTGGATCGCCTCCTGGACGAGGGGCTGGAGTACGCGCGCCGTCACGGTCTCGAGCATCCGATGCTCCAGGTCAGCCGCGCGTTCCAGGGCTGGATCCGCGGGGAGTGGGACGCCGCGCTCGCCGCCGCGGCGACCGTGCCAGAGGGCTCGTACTGGCGCCGGAACACCGCCATCTTGCTCGCGCAGATCGCCTTCGGGCGCGACGGACCCGCGCGCGCGATCGCCCTCCACGGCGACATCGCCCGCCGCGCGGCCGAGACCCGCGAGGCGCAGGCCTTCGCGTGGCCCGTCGTCTTCATGGCGGAGCTCCACTTCCATCTCGGCGATGACGCCGGAGCGGCGAAGTGGCTCGGCATCTACCGGGACCGGGTGGACCAGGACGCCGGTCCGCTCGCGGTGCTGGTGTCAGGACCGGTGGGGATCGTCCAGATGCTCGCCGCTCACCTCGATGAGGACTGGACCGGGCGCTTCGAGGCGGTGCGGCCCGCTGACCCGGTCCAGGCGCGGAACCTCGACATCGCGAACGAGGTGACGCGTGCCGTCCTCGCTCGCGACGCGGCGGCCGCGGCCCGCGGGATCATGAAGCAGTTCGAGGTCATGAAGGAACGGGGCGCGGGCACGCTGCCGGAGCTCCCGCTGGCGGTCGCGCGCGAGCTGCTGCGACGCGGCGCCACGCTCGTGCCGGAATGGCGTCCGGTGCTGGACCAGGCCCGCGACTTCGCCGAGCGCGCCCGCGCGACCTGGTACCTGGCGGAGCTCGCGAAGCTCGAGGCGGCGATCGCCGGCTAGCGAATACCCTTCCGCGCGATGCCCGGCATCGTCGAATGCGTGCCCAACGTGAGCGAAGGCCGTCGCGGTGACGCGATCGACCGCATGGCCGACGCGATCCGTTCGGTCAACGGCGTCCGCCTCCTCGATCGGACGAGCGATGTCGACCACAACCGCTCCGTCTTCACGTTCGCCGGCCCTCCGGAGACCGTCGAGACGGCCGCGCACGCGCTCGTCGACGCCGCCGTCCGGGAGATCGACCTGCGCGCGCACAAGGGCGAGCACCCGCGCATCGGCGCGGTCGACGTCGTCCCGTTCGTGCCGCTGGCCGGCACGACGATGGAGGAGTGCGTCGCGATCGCGCACCGGTTCGGGCGCGCCGTCGCGGATCGCCACGAGCTCCCGGTGTATTTCTACGCGAAGGCGGCGACGCGGCCGGACCGCGTACGGCTGCCCGACATCCGGAGGCCGCAGTTCGAGGGTCTGCAAGACGCCATCGCGACCACGCACGTCCCCGACGCCGGTCCCGCGCGCGTCCACCCGACGGCCGGCGCGATGGTGACCGGGGCGCGCCCGCCGCTCATCGCGTTCAACATCGAGCTCGACACCGCTGACGTGACGGTCGCGAAGCGGATCGCGAAAGAGATCCGCGAATCCTCGGGCGGCCTCGCCGCGGTGCAGGCGCTCGGGTTCGAGCTCACCGATCCGCCACGCGCGCAGGTCTCGATGAACCTCCTCGACGCGTCCGTCACGTCGCTCGCGCGCGTGTGGCACGAGGTCGAGGAGCGCGCCGGTTCGTCGGGCGTCCGGATCCTGCGCGGCGAGCTCATCGGGCTCATGCCGCTCGACGCCGCCGTCCAGGTGACCGCCGACGCTCTGAAGCTCGAGGGTCTCTCACGCGACCGGATCATCGAAGCGCACTTCATCGAATGACGAAGGAAGCCGACCTCCTCGTCCGCCGGGCGCGGCTCCTCACGCTCGCCCCGATCGGCGAGGAGCGGCCGCGCGTCGGTCCCGCGGCGGGCGACGTCGGCGCCGTCGACGACGGCTGGGTCGCCGCGCGCGACGGGGCGATCGTCGCCACGGGCCATGGCGCCAGCTGGGAGCGGCTCGAGCTGGTGACGGGCGCGACGGTCGAGGACGTCGGCGGCCGCGTCGTCATGCCCGGCTTCGTCGACCCGCACACGCACCTGTGCTACGCCGGGCAGCGCTGGGACGAATTCGCGTCACGCCGCAGCGGCTCGGACTACCTCGCGATCCTTGAGCGCGGCGGCGGCATCCACGCCACCGTGCGCGCGACGCGCGACGCGACCGACGACGACCTGCTCGCGCTCGTCCGCGGCCGGCTCGACCGCGCCGTCGCGGCCGGCACGACGACGATCGAGGTGAAGAGCGGCTACGGCCTCGAGCCCGAGGAGGAGCTGCGGCACCTGCGCCTCATCGCGCAGCTCCGGGCCGAGGCGATCGTGGACGTCGCGCCGACGTACCTCGCCGCGCACGCGCTGCCCGGCAAGGCCGCCGGCGACCGCCGTGCCTTCCTGCGGTCCGCGCAGGCCGTGCTCGCCCAGGTCGCGCACGAGCATCTGGCCGAGGCCGTCGACGCGTTCGTGGAGAAGGGCGTGTTCGAGACCGACGAGGTCGCGCCGCTGATGCACGAGGCGGCGGCGCTCGGGCTCGCGCGCACCGTGCACGCGGATCAGCTGAACGACGTCGGCGGGGCCGCCTTCGCCGCGCGCATCGAAGCGCGCTCGGCCGATCATGTCTCACGCGCGTCGAACGACGGTCTCCGGGCGCTCGAACGATCGGGCACCGTCGCGGTCCTCCTGCCCGGGAGCGCGCTGTTCGTCGGCTACCCGCCCCCGGATGCGCGCCGGTTCGTCGCGCATCGCGTCCCGATCGCCATCGGGACCGACCACAACCCGGGCACGTCGCCGATGGAAGGGATGCCCGCGGCCATCGCGCTCGCGGTGACCCTCTGCGGCATGTCCCCGCACGAGGCCATCGTCGCCGCGACCGCGAACGCCGCCCACGCCCTCGGCCGTGGCAAGCGGGCCGGCGCGCTCCTGGAAGGCCGACGCGCGGATCTCGTCGTGCTGGACACGGACGACGAGCGCGAGCTCGCGTACCGGCTGGGAGCGCGCCTGGTCCTGCAGGTCTACGCGAACGGCGCTCGCGTCGCGCAGAGCGAATTCATCCACTGAGGTCCCCGGCGGCGATGGCGGCCAGCGCCGCGCGGTTCTGGACGTGGAACTTGCGGAGCAGCTTCGAGACCTGGACCTTCGCCGCCTGCTCGCTGATGCCGAGCAGGCCGGCGATCTCCTTGTTCGTCTGACCTGTCCGAACGAGGTCGAGGACCTGACGCTGCCGCTCCGTGAGGATCGGCGCATCCGGTCCTCGGGCGACCTTCCGCTGCTCCGGGATGAGCGCCATCGAGCCGATGACCTTCAGCGGGCGGCCGGTCTCGTCGCGGAGGAGGTGGCCGCGGGCGTCGAACAGGCGTGCCTCGCCGTCCGGGGCGATGACGCGCACGCGTCCCGACCACACGTAGATGCCCTCCGCGATCTGTCGGCGGAGATCGGCGAGCGCGCGCGGGCCGTCCTCCGGATGAGCGTGCCGCAGCGCGGCCTCGACGTCGCTCAGCTCCGGCGACGGCCAGCCGAGGACCATTTCCACATTCGGGCTCCACGTGAGCTCGTCGGTCGAAAGGTCCCACTCGACGAAGGCGTCGCTCGCCGCCGCTCGCATGAGCAGATCCGCGCGTGCCCGTTCCAGGCGCTCTCGCGCGATACGGTCCGCCAGGTCGTCGCTGATGGACCGGAGCTCACGCTCCCGGTCGCGTAGCTCGCTGAGGTCCGTCACCGCTCCGACGACGTGCGACGGCCTTCCCGCGTCGAGCACGAGGAATGCTCGGACGCGGACCGGCGCGTACGTCCCGTCGGCGCGCGCGAGGCGGAACTCGTGTGACCAGACGCTTCCGCCGGAGGGGAGGACGGCTTGACCGCTCTCGATGACGTCGGGGGCGTCCTCTGGGTGGATGAGACCCTGCCACCCTGGGAGCCTCTGCCCCATCCGTCCCGGATCGTGGCCGAAGAGCAGCGTGACCGCTCGGCTCCACCGGATCGTACGGGCGGCGAGGTCGACGTCGAAGAACGCGTCGGTCGCCGCATCGAGCACGGCTTGGAGCCGGGCGGCGCCCAGCTTCCCGGCCCTAGGGGTGTCTAGCAGGAAGGGGTCGCGCACTATATCGTCTGCGTCCCTTCGTTCCACGGCCTTTGAAGGTACTGCCGCCGGTGACCTGACACCGCGCTGAAACGTCGCCCTGGCAGGCAACTGACCGAATGGGCACCTCGCCATAGCGGGCCGCTGAGTCCAGCGTGGCCTGTTCGACAGCCACAGAGCCGCGTGAGGGATAGATGCGCTTGATCTTGCTCGCCGCGCTCATCGGCGGCGCGATCCTCGCGCCGCTCGCGCTGTTCGGCTCGCTCGTTCGCGACACCGTGGATCGAGACGTCGTTGCGCGGAGCGCGGCGGACCGGCTCGTCGCGGCCCGGATCGCGGCGTCCTCGATCGACCGCGAGCTCCGCGGTGCCGGCTCGGAGCTCGTCCTCTTCGGCGCGGGACCGGCGCTGAACACGGCACTGCACGAGCGGAACAGCCCGGTGCTGGACCGCCGCCTCCGCGAGCTTCTGCGTGACCATGGGAACTCCCTCGGTGCGCTGCTCGATCCGAACGGGATCGTGCTGGCCGCTCCGCTCGCGCGTGATCTCGTCGGGCAGGACTTCTCGCACCGCGACTACTTCCAGGGCGCGTTCCGATCGGCCGAACCGTACGTCTCCGAGATCTTCGCGTCCGCGACCGCCGGGAACCCGAGCGTCGTGGCCGTCTCGTACGCGATCCACGAGGACGCGAAGGTCATCGGCGTCGTCGTGCTCACGCTCGCGCCCGCGGATCTGCTCGATCTGCTTCGGCCGCTGCACCAGGTCGAGGGTCGCGAGCTGCTCATCGTCGACCTCGCCGGTCGCGTCGTCGCGTCCACTGATGCCGGCTTCCGTCCTCTCGAGACGACCGCCGTGCCGGAAGGGGACCCCACGCGCTCGGACGTCCCCGTCCAGATCGCGGGCCGCGAGCGGATCGTCACGGCGGGGGACGTCACGGCGGCTCCATGGACGCTGTACGTGCTCGACGACCCTTCGATCGTCCTGATGGGACAGCAGCGCCTCTTCCGGCAGCTACAGACGGGCGGCGCGACCGTGGCGGTCCTCGGCCTGGTCGCGGCCGCTGCCGTTGTCTTCCTCTTCGAGCGGACCATGCGGCAGCGGGACGAGCTTCGGCGGGGCCGCGCAGCGCTCGCGCAGACCAACCTCGCCCTCGAGACGGCGGGCCGGCACAAGTCGGATTTCCTCGCGAGCATGAGCCACGAGCTGCGTACGCCGATGAACGCCATCCTTGGCTTCTCGGATCTCCTCCTCGAGCAGATCGGTCCCGAGATCACCGAACGCCAGCGGCGCTACCTCCGGAACATCAGCGACGCCGGGCAGCACCTCCTCGGCCTCATCAACGACGTGCTGGACCTCTCGAAGGTCGAGGCCGGACGCCTCGACCTGCGCCGCGAGCTCATTACGCTGCCCGCGCTCGTCGAGCCCGTCGCGGCCTCGACCCGGGCCGCGGCCGATGCGGCCGGCCTTCGTTTCGACGTGTCCGCGCCGGCGGACCTGATGCTCGACGCCGACACCGGCCGCGTGCGCCAGATCCTCTACAACCTGCTCTCGAACGCGGTCAAGTTCACGCCCGCCGGCAGCGTCGAGCTCACGCTCGCGGCCGACGGGCGCGATCTCGGGATCACCGTGCGGGACACCGGGATCGGCATCCCCGACGACAAGCACGACCGCGTCTTCGGCACGTTCGAGCGCCTCCACGAGGGGCGGGCGGAGGCGAGCGGCACCGGGCTCGGTTTGGCGCTGACGAAACGCCTCGTCGAGCTGCATGGCGGCTCGATCGGGTTCGCGCCGCGCGCGCGCGGCGGGACCGAGTTCCACGTGCGGCTGCCCGATCTCGTCGCGGTCGCCGCGAAGGCCGATCGCGTGCTCGTCGTGGAAGACGAGCGACGCGATGCCGATCTGATCGTGGCGCTCGCGGCGCGCAGCGGCCTCGACAGCGAGGTGGTCACGTCCGTCCCCTCCGCTCTCGCGGCGATCCGCCGGTCGACGCCGACCGCGGTCGTCCTCGATCTCCGGCTCTCCGACGAGCGCGGCGAGCGCGTGCTCGAGACCCTGAAGGCCGATCCGGTGACGCGTGGCGTTCCGGTGGTCGTCGTCACGGTCGAGGACGACGAAGGCAGGTCGAGGGAGCTCGGCGCCGACGATCACATCACCAAGCCCATCGACCACGATCGGCTCGCGGGATGGCTCGCGGCCGTCGCCGAGCGGCGGACGAGCGAGGAGAGGGTGCTTGCGGATCCTGTTGGTCGATGACAACGCGCTGAACGTCGACCTCTTCTCCGACATCCTCGAGGGCGACGGGCACGAGGTGGTCGTCGAGCGCGACGGCCCGAGGGGACGTGCGCGCGCGCTCGCGGAGCCGTTCGACCTGATCCTCCTGGACGTCCAGCTCCCGGGCAGCGACGGCATCACCGTCTGCCGCGACCTCCGCGCCACGGGCATGGAGCGGCCGATCGTGGCGCTCAGCTCATCGGCGCTGCCCGAGCAGGTCGAGCGGGGGTTGGCCGCGGGCTTCGACGCCTACCTGACGAAGCCGATCTCGCCCGCGTCCTTCAGGGCCGCGATACGCCGCTTCGGGACCGCCGCGTGACCTCGCTGCTCGCCGCGACCCGGCCGCCCATCGTCCTGGTCGTCGACGACGTCGCCGCGAACCGCGAGCTCCTCGAGGGCCACCTCGACGGCCTCGGGTACGACGTGCGGCAGGCGGCCGACGGGCTCCAGGCGCTCGAGGTCATCGAGGCGGAAGAGCCCGACCTGATCCTGCTCGACGTCGACATGCCGCGCCTCGACGGACTGACCGTCTGTCAGCGGCTGAAGGCCGACCCGACCCGCCGGCTCATCCCCATCGTCATCCTCACCGCGCACCAGGATCGCGAGACGCGGCTGCGCGGGCTCGCCGCGGGCGCGGACGAGTTCCTCTCGAAGCCGTTCGACCGCGCGGAGCTCCTCACCCGAACGAAAGCGCTGCTCCGTGACCGCGCGCTGAACAAGCAGCTCGACGCCGCCGAGGGCGTGATCCTCGCGCTCGCCCGCATCGTCGAAGCGCGCGACCGCTACACGATCCACCACGCCGAGCGCGTCGGCCTGTACGCGCGCGAGCTCGGCCGCGCGCGGGGCCTGTCCACGGACGATCTGGACGTGCTCTACAAGGGCGGGGTCCTGCACGACCTCGGCAAGATCGTCGTCCCCGCGGAGATCCTCCTGAAGCCCGGTCCGCTGACCGAGAGCGAACGGACGCTGATGCAGATCCACTCGACCGAGGGCGCCCGCATCTGCGGGTCCCTCCGGAGCGTGGCGCTGATGCTCCCGATCATTCGGCACCACCACGAGAGCTACGACGGCCGCGGGTACCCCGATCGGCTCGCTCGCGGGGCCATCCCGCTGGGCGCGCGCATCGCCGCGGTCGCCGACACGTGGGACGCCATGACGTCCGACCGTCCCTACCGGCTGGCCCTCGATCCCGAGGAGGCGCGAAGCCGGCTCGAGAACGGTGCCGGCCATCAGTGGGATCCCGAGATCGTCGAGGTGTTCCTGGGCCTCGTCGACCAGGGGCTGCTGGAGCGCGTCGGCCGCGAACAGTTCCACGTCGCGAGCGAGGTGGTCGCCTAGCGGCGGTACGATGCGCCGGCGGCGTGCACGCCCGCAGGAGGTATCGCGACCGCACATGGCTGGACGCATCGCGATCTACCCCGGCTCGTTCGACCCGCCGACGAACGGTCACCTCGACATCGTCGGTCGCGCGTCGAAGATGTTCGACCGCGTCGTCGTCGGCGTCGGGATGAACCGCGCGAAGAAGACGTTCTTCAGCGACGACGACCGGATCGCGCTGATGAAGGAGGCGTGCGCGGCGTTCACGAACGTCGAGGTGCAGGGATTCGACACGCTCACGGTCGAGTTCGCCCGCAATGTCGGCGCGCGCTTCGTCATCCGTGGCATCCGGGCGCTGTCGGACTTCGAGTTCGAATTCGAGATGGCGAACATGAACCGGCGCCTCGCGCCCGAGATCGAGATGGTGTTCCTCATGACCGCGCCCGAGTACCTGTTCCTCTCGGCGTCGCGCGTGAAGGAGCTGGCCGCGTTCGGCGCGCCGATCGTGAGCGACATGGTCCCGCCGAACGTCGCGAAGCGCCTCCAGGCGCACGGCCGGAAGCGCGCGCTCCGCACGGGCGCCACGGAGCCGGCGGACTGACGTAGTGGGCATCCTCCTCGCCCTCGACGTCGGCAACACGAACGTCGTCATCGGCGCGTACCGCGGCGCGGATCTCGTCCGGACGTGGCGCGCGGCGACCGCGGTCGAGCGGACGGAGGACGAGCTCGCGGTGATGATCGATGGCCTCCTCGCGCGTGAGGAGCTCGGCCTCGATGACATCGACGCGATGGTCGTCGGCAGCGTCGTGCCGCCGCTCACCCTCGCGCTCACGCGCCTCGCCGACCGCCACCTCGGCGGCCGCAGCCTCGTCATCGGGCCCGGGGTGAAGACGGGCGTCCGGCTCCGCGTCGACAACCCCTCCGAGGTGGGCGCGGACCGGATCGCGAACACGCTCGCGGGGCATCGCCGCTACGGCGGTCCCGCGATCATCGTCGACTTCGGCACGTCGACGAACTTCGACGTCGTGAGCGCGGAAGGCGACTTCCTCGGCGGATCGTTCGCGCCGGGCATCGAGGTCGCGTCCGAGTCGCTGTTCGGACGGGCGTCGCGCCTCTTCCGCGTGCCGCTCACGCCGCCGCGCGACGTCATCGGGAAGAACACCGCGGACTGCCTGCGCTCCGGGATCGTCTTCGGGTACGTCGGCCTCGTCGAAGGTCTCATCGCGCGGATCCACACCGAGCTCGGCGGGCGCGCGCGGGTCATCGCGACCGGCGGCCTCGCGACGACGATCGCGCCGCTCACGCGCGCCATCGAGCGCGTCGACGAGGACCTCACGCTCGAGGGCTTGCGCCTGCTGTGGGAGCTGAACTCGGTATGACGCTGGAGATCGTCCGCGGCCGGCTCATCGTGCTCGGCGTATCGGGGTCGATCGCCGCGTACAAGGCGGTCGAGCTCGCGCGCCGCCTCACCCAGGCCGGCGCCGCCGTCCAGGTGATCATGACGCGCTCGGCCACCGAGTTCGTGCAGCCGCTGACGTTCCAGGCGCTCACGTACCGGCCGGTCGAGATCGAGATGTTCAGCGGCATCGACGACCGCGCCGCGGGGCACGTGTCGATGGGCATCCACGCCGACTGCATCGTCATCGCGCCGGCGACGGCGCACGTCGTCGCGCGCCTCGCGCACGGGTTCGCGGACGATCTCCTCGCCACGACCGTGCTCGCGTCGAGCGCGCCCGTGATCGTCGTGCCCGCGATGGAGACCCACATGTGGCAGAACCCGGCGACGCGGCAGAACGTGGCCACGCTGCGCGCGCGCGGTGTCCGCGTCGTCGATCCCGAGGCGGGCGAGCTCGCGTCCGGCATGGTCGGGCAGGGGCGCCTCGCGAGCCTCGAGCGCATCGAGACCGAGATCGTCGAGGCGCTGCGCATCCGCTCGCGCCGCCTCGCCGGCCGCCGGGTGCTCGTCACGGCCGGGCCGACGCTCGAGCCGATCGACCCGGTCCGGGTCATCACGAACCGCTCGAGCGGGAAGATGGGCTATGCCGTCGCCACGGCGGCCCGCGAGGCTGGCGCCGACGTCACGCTGATCACGGGCCCGACGGCGCTCGCGTCGCCGGCCGGCGTCCGGGTCGTGCCGATCGAGACCGTGGCGGAGCTGCGCGACGCCGTCCTCGCGTCGCTCCCGGACGCGGACGCCGTGATCATGGCAGCCGCCGCCGCTGACTACGCCGCGGCCGCCCCGAGCGGCGCGAAGCTGAAGAAGAAGGACCTCGGCGACGAGATGACGCTGCGCCTGGTGCGCACGCCGGACGTGCTCTCGGCCGTCGCGGCGTCGCGGCGGCCCGGCACGATCGTCGTCGGCTTCAAGGCCGAGACCGGCGATCCCGTCGGCGAGGCGACCCGCATGCTGAAAGAGAAGGGCCTCGACCTCGTCGTCGCGAACGACGTCAGCCAGGACGTCTTCGGGTCCGATTCCGACCAGGTCACGTTCGTCAGCGCGGACGGCGCCGAGCCGCTGCCGCGCCTCTCGAAGGACGAGGTCGCGCGCCGGCTCATCGAGGATCTCGCGGAACGCCTGGCCTAGCGATGGCCCGTTCGATCTCGCTCGTCGTCCCGATGTTCAACGAGGAGGACACGATCGAGCACGCGCTCGGGTGCGCGCAGGATGCGCTCGAGGGGTGGGAGCACGAGATCGTCGTCGTGAACGACGCGTCGACGGACCGGTCGCCCGAGATCGTGCGGCGCATCGCCGCGCGCGACCCGCGGATCCGCATGGTCAGCCACGACCGGAACCGCAAGCTCGGTGGATCGCTGCGCACCGGCTTCGCGGCGGCGCGCGGCGACCTCGTCCTGTACATGGACGCGGACCTCCCGTTCGACCCGCACGAGATCCCGCGGGCCGTGCGCGCCATGGACGTCACGCGCGCCGACCTGATCGCGGGATACCGCATCGACCGGACGATGGAGGGTGGCCGCCGCGCGCTCTACTCGTACGCCTACAACTTCCTGATCGGCGTGCTGTTCGGGTGGCCGCACCGCGATATCAACTTCTCGTTCAAGCTCATGACGCGCGAGGTCCTCGACGCCGTCGAGCTGCGCGCTGAAGGCTCGCTCATCGACGCCGAGCTCATCGTGAAGGCGAAGAACCTCGGCTTCACCATCCAGCAGCTAGGCCTCGACTACTTCCCGCGCACGCGAGGGCAGTCGCATCTGGCGGGGACGGGCGTGATCCTGAAGATCCTGCGAGAGCTCGTCCAGCTGTTCCCCGACATGCGGCGCCCGCGGCGCCGTCCCGCCCCCGGACCGGTCCAGGCGATCGCGCAGCCACCCACTTGACGTTCGGGCGCGCCGACCTCTGGATCGCCGCGGCCTTCGCGGCCGTGACCGCCCTGACGCGTGCTCCGTTCGTGACGGCCTACCTGTGGGAGTGGGATTCCGTCCTGTACGCGCGCGCGCTCGAACGCGGCTTCCATGTGAGCGACGTGCTCGCGGTGTCACGGCCGCATCCGCCCGGCTACGTCTTCTACGTCGCGTCGGCGTCGCTCGCGCGGGCGCTCGACGGCTTCGACGCGAACGGCGCGCTCGTGGCCGTGAGCGTGGTCGCGAGCGCGGCCGCCGCGGCGGCCACGTACCTCCTCTGCGCGCGGCTCGCGGGCCGCGCGGTCGCGCTCCTCGTGACGCTCGGGCTCGTGACGAGCCCGCTGTTCTGGCTCCAGAGCGCCGTCGCATCGCCGTACGCGCTGCTCGTCGTGCTCAGCACGACCCTCGCCCTCGTCTTCGTGACCGCCCGCGGCCGGGGCACCTCGGCCATCGTCGTCGCCTCGGTCGTGTTCGGTCTCGCGGCGGGGTTCCGCCAGGACCTGCTGCTGTTCCTCGGTCCGCTCTGGCTGTGGGCGGTCGCGCCCGCGCCCTGGCGGTCGCGAGCGCTCGCCGCCGCGGGTCTCGCGGTCGGATGCCTCGCCTGGTTCGTGCCGTCGGCGCTCGCCTCCGGCGGCGCCGCCGCGTACATCGAGAGCACGCGACGGCAGTTCACGTCGCTCAGCGGGAGCACGACCATGAACGAGGGCTCGACCATGATGAACCTCGTCGTCGTCGGCCAGTCCGTGGGGTGGGCGATGGTCGTATTCGGCCTCGTGCTCCTCGCGCTCGCGATCGCGCGCGTCCTCGCGCTCGTGCGCGGGACGCGCGCGTATCCCATCCCGCGATGGCACGCCGTCGCGCTCGCGCTCTGGACGCTGCCGCCGCTCCTCTTCTACGTCTTCGTGCACGTCGGTCAGTGGGGACAGCTGCTCTCGCTCGTCCCGTCGCTCTTCGCGCTCACCGCCGTCCTCCTGCGGGGACCCTTCGAGGCGGCCACCCGGGCAGGACGGTCCGCGATCGCGGCCGCCCTCGTCGCCGCGTCGCTCGTGAGCGCGGCGCTCTACGTCGGGGGCAAGGATCCGGTGTTCTCGGCGGACAGCCTCGAGGGGCATGACCGCGCGACCGGGCTGCGGACGGCGTACATCCGCGGGACCTACCCCACGGACGGGACCCTCATCGTCGCGGGCGCGGAGCTTCTCGTCGCGGGGTACTACCTCCCGGGCTACCAGACCGAGTTCTCGGACGATCGTGCCGGCGGGTCGCACGAGGTGCGGCTCGCGCGCGACACGACCGTCGTGTTCTACGAGG
>DASWDY010000164.1:0-15241 GCA_036395035.1 Candidatus Limnocylindria bacterium | reverse complement strand
TCTCTGCGGCTACACCTGGTACGCCCGGGGATCGACGTGGGCGGCGACGAGGCGGGGGCGGCGGACCGACGCGGCGCCCTCGAGCGCGCCGCGGAGCTCGTCGAGCGTGGTCACTTCGTGGCCGTCGATCCCGAACGAGCCCGCCAGCGCGATGTAGTCGATCGCGCTGAAGGTCGTGCCCGTGACCGGATACCCGCGGCGCTCCTGGCCCGCGCGGATCTGCGACAGCGCGTCGTCCGCGAGCACCACGACCGTGATCCCGAGCCCGAGGCGCGCCGCGGTCTCGAGCTCGGCCATGACCATACCGAGCCCGCCGTCGCCGACGACGCACGCGACCGCGCGGCCCCGCTGCGCGAGCTTCAGGCCGATCGCCGCGGGCAGGCCGAACCCCATGGACGACAGGCCGTTCGAGACGAAGTACGTGCGCGGCCGGTACGCGGGCCAGCACTGCGCCATCACGGCCTTGTTGAAGCCGACGTCCGTCGCGACCAGCGCGTCCTCGGGCAGCGCCGTGCGCAGCTCCGCGAGCACCTGCTGCGCCGTGAGCGCGTCGGACGCCGGGCGCACGCGCGCGCTGAACGCGTCGCGGAACGCGCGCAGGTCCTCGAGCGGGATCTTCGGCTCGGGCGACGCCGCGAGGAGGAGGCGTTCGAGCGCGTCGTCGACGCGCCCGACGACCTCGACGTCGCTGCCGTAGTACCGATCGTCGTTCGGGAGCGGCCCGATGTGGACGATGCGCGCCTTCGCCGTCCACTCGCGGTCGAACTCGACGGGGTCGAACCCGACCATGACGACGAGGTCGCACGTGTCGACGTAGTCGAAGAGGTACGCGGTGCCGAGGCCCTCGATCGTGCCGAGGAAGAGCGGGTGGTCCTCGCGGAAGATCCCCTTCGCCTTCGGACCGACCATGACGGGCACGCACCACGCCTCGGCGAAGCGCCGGAGCGGCTCGGCGACGGCGTCCTCGTTCGCGTCCATGCCGACCATGAGGAGCGGGCGCTTCGCCTCGCGCAGGCGGATCGCGGCGTCGCGGATGGCGTCGCGGTCGATCGCGGGTGCGGGCTCCGTGACGAAGCGGGGGAGGGCGACGTCGACGGCGTCCTGCTTCGGGACGTCGCTCGGCACCTCGATGAGGACCGGCCCGCGGCGGTGCGCGAGCGCGACGCGCAGCGCGCGCTCGATCACGGCGGAGGCGTTCGCGTACGTGAGCGTCGCCCGCCACTTCGTGATCGGCGCGAAGAGGGCGCTCGTGTCGAGCTTCTGGTGCGTCGCGATGGCGTAGCGGTGCGGCGGGAGCTGGCCCGTGAACGCGATGAGCGGGCCGCGGTCGAGCGACGCGTGCGCGATGCCGGTGACGAGGTTCGTCGCGCCCGGCCCGAGCGTCGCCACGCACACGCCCGGCACGCCGGTGACGCTCGACATGGCCTCGGCGGCGAACGCGGCCGCGGTCTCGTGGCGCGTGAGCACGAACTCGAGCCCGGCGTCGCGGAATCCCTCGATGAGCTCGACGACCTCGCCGCCCGGATGGCCGAAGACATAGCGCACGCCGGCCGCACGGAGCCGGTCACCGACGAGCCGCGCGACGCTCACCACGCGAGCGTCAGTGTGCCAGCGGCGCTATGCGCGAGCAGCCGACCGCCGGATCCGCGGCCTCGGGCGGCGGGCTGCAGAAGCGGCAGTGCGTGCCCGGCGCGGACGGCCGTATCGCGTGGCGGTCTCGCGCAGCTCGGGCCCTTCGTGGAGGGGCTCCAGCTTGAGCGCGGTGTGCCGGGCGATCGTCTCGAAGTCCCGGTCGTTGTGCAGGAGCGACGCGCCGTGGCGGATGGTCGGGACGGCGATGAGGCAGTCGAGCTGGCTGCGGATCGTTCCGCCGGCACGACGGCATGACCGATAGATCCGGGCGGCCTCCTCGAAGTCCGCCAGGCCTTCCAGTCGGAGGATCGGGTGACCGACGAGTCGCGCCCGAACCTCGGACAGGCTCGCCAGGGATGTCGCACCTGCGAGCACTTCCATGAGGATCGCCTCAGTGATCGCCAGGTCCGCACGCTGGTCGATCAGACGTTCGAGCGTCAAAGCGACGGGCGTCCCACGACCGCGGATCAGGTCGACCCAAGCTGTGGTGTCGACCACGATCACCACTCAAGGTTCCTGGTCCGGCGCATCTGCTCGAGATCGCCTTCCCAGCCGATGCCCTTCAGCTCGAGCAGGCCCTTGGGGTCGTAGCTCCCGGCTGCCTGGCGCAAGGCGAAGTCGATGGTTTCGCGCTTCGTCCGCAGCCCATAGAGCTTCATGACCCGAGCAAGGAGCTTGTCGTCGATCACCACGTTCGTGCGTCCCATTCTCATGATGATACACACGGATACACCTTGATGTGTACGAATTCGAACGCAAAGTTGACGACAGAACGGCTGCAGACCATTGACTGCGCTGACCGGACGTGCCTACAGTCGATGCGCTGGTCGTGACCGAAGTCCCCACCTGTGCGGGGAAGGTGCTCCCGAGCGCTTGGGAGGCCGGAGTAGGACCGGGGAGCGTAAAGCCGAAGGTGGCGAGAGCAGATGCGCTGGCCTCGCTGACCGAGGCGCCGTTGGAACGGTCGGGAACCAACAGGCAGCGGCGTGGAGGCGAAAGCCCTCCCGGCGCGTCGATGCCCCGTCGCGACGGGGCGGAGCGCCGTGGCTGAACGACGCGACTCGGAACGGAACGTGTGGGGGTTGGCAGCCCCACCGGCCAGCTGATCTTTCGAGGGGAGGCTCAGGTGAAGACGCGCATGAACGACCCGATCCGCACCGCACGCAGCACGCGCCTCAGCCGGCGCTGGCCCTCGCTTTGGGGAGGCGAGTACCTGGGCAAGAAGAAGGCGTGGACGTGCACGTTCTGCGGAGTCACCGGGTCGCACCGGCGCGGCTGCCACTACGTCGCGCAGGCGCATCACCGGCCGCCCAAGCCTGTCCGCCGAGGGATCCTCGGCCCGCGCACACGCGCTGTGCGCACGCGGGCGGCCGTAGCGAGATGAATTCAGAAGCCAGGGCAGAGCCGAAGGAAGGAGGTGTCCACGTGCTCATAGCCCGATAGGGAGGTGAGCTGCGTGGACACCTTTACTCGGCGCGAGCTGTTCCGTCGGCTCGGACGGGCCGCCCTGGTCGGACCGATCATGCTCGCGACGCGCGATCAGCAGGGTGAGCTGGTCTACCGTCTCTCCATCTTGTTCGGCGGCAAGAGCTCGATCATCGGACGGTGGCTTCGCGATCTGTCGTTCCACTGGTTCTGGTAGCGGCGAGGCGCGTCAGTCCGACGCGCCGGCGATCCTCGGGTCGAGCGCGTCGCGCACGGCGTCGCCGAGCAGGTTCACGCTCAGGACCAGGAGCATGATCGCGACGCCGGGGAAGACGGCGAGCCACCACGCCGTGCGCAGGTACTTGCGCGCCTCGGCGAGCATGAGCCCCCACTCGGCCGTCGGCGGCTGCGCGCCGAGCCCGAGGAACGAGAGCGACGCGATCGACAGGATCGCCGTCGCGAGGCCGAACGTCGCGATCGTGATCGCGGGGCCGAGCGTCTGCGGCAGCAGGTGCGCGAACATGATCCGCACGTTCCCCGCGCCGATGCTGCGTGCCGCTTCTACATAGAGCTCGCCCTTCGTGTTCAGCACGCTGCCGCGGACGACGCGCGCGAACCGCGGGATGCCGCCGACGCCGACGGCGATCATCACCTTCTCGAGCCCCGTCCCGAGGACGGTGATGACGACGAGCGAGAGGAGGATCCCGGGGAAGGCGAGCTTCACGTCGATGATCCGCATGAGCACGCGGTCGACCCAGCCGCCGAAGTGTCCGGCGAAGAGCCCGATGAGCCCGCCGGTCACGGCGGCGATCGCGACCGCGATGAGGCCCACGCTCAGCGAGACGCGCCCGCCGTCGATGAGCCGCAGCAGCACGTCGCGGCCGAAGTGATCCGTGCCGAGGGGATGACCCGCCGAGCCCGGGGGCAGCAGCGAGTCGCGCAGGCTCTGCTGGTACGGATCGATGTTCGCGACGAGCGGGACGAGGTACGCGGCCGCGGCCATCCCCAGGAACACGAGCGCGGAAGCGCGCGCGACGCGGTCCGCGCGCAGCCGCCACCACGCGCGGCGGTACGGCCCGGGCGACGCGGGCAAGGCCGGCAAGCGGCGCTTGTCCGCGACGACCGCGGCCACCATCGGCACGCGCGGGATGTCAGGCCGCGCGGATCTTCGGGTTGATGAAGCCATACGAGATGTCCACGAGGAGATTTGCGACGACGTAGGACGTGGCCGTGAGGAGGATGATCCCCTGCACGAGCGGGTAGTCCTTCTGGAGGATCGCCTCGATCGCGAGCTGCCCGACGCCCTGCCGCGCGAACACGGTCTCGACGATGATGCTGCCCGCGAGCAGCCGCCCCATCTGCAGCCCGATGACCGTGACGACCGGGATGAGCGCGTTGCGCAGCGCGTGGCGCGTCACCACGACCCGGCGGTACAGCCCCTTGGCGCGTGCGGTGGTGATGTACTCGCGCCCGAGCACCTCGAGCAGCGACGCGCGCGTGAGCCGCGCGATCAGCCCGGTCCCTTCATAGCCGAGCACGAGCGCCGGCAGGATGAGGCGGTCGAGGCTGCCGGACCCGGTCGCCGGGAGCAGGTTCAGCGTCACCGAGAACAGCAGGATCATGAGCATCGCGAACCAGAAGCTCGGCATCGACACGCCGCCGAGGGAGAGGAGCATCACGCCCGCATCGACAGGCGTGTTGCGCTTCAGCGCGGCGACGATCCCGAGGCTCACTCCGACAGTGACGCTCAGGAACAGCGCGGTGAGCGCGAGCTCGACCGTGCTCGGGAGGCGCTGCGCGATGAGCTCGGCCACGGGCGCGTGGCGGATGAACGACTCGCCGAGGTCGAGCCGCACCGCGCCCCACAGCCAGCGCGCGTACTGGACGGGGAACGGGTCATTGAGCCCGAGCTGGTCGCGGATCTGGGCGACGAGCTTCGCCTGCTCGACCGGGTCGCCGATCCCGAACGCCGCGGCGCCGAGCATCGTGTCGACGGGGTCGCCCGGGATGAGATGGAGGATCGAGAACACGAGGAGGGACGCGAGCAGCAGGACCGGGATCGACTCGACGAGGCGGCCCGCGACGTACTTCGCCATCTAGTTCGCGGCGAGCTCGCGCTCGCGCCTGCGGCGGATCGCCTCTTCCTCGGGCGGATGGACGTTGCGGAACGTCGCGTAGATGAGGCCGTCGTAGACGATCTTCAGCCCGGCCGCGAGGAAGAACGGGAAGCCGAACGCGGCCGCGCTCACGGCCATGCCGGCGAACGCGGGCGAGACCGCGCTCGCGGTCGTGCGCGCGACGTTCGTGATTCCCGCCGTCGCGGTGCGCTCTTCGGGGTCGACCACGGCCATCGTGTACGACTGCCGCGTCGGCACGTCCATCTGCGAGATGCTCATGCGCGCGAGGAAGAACGCGACGGCGAGGCCGGCGCTCGGCGCGAGCGGCACGAGCAGGAGCAGCACGTTCGATGGCAGGTGCGTGAACACCATCGTGTTCAGCAGGCCGAAGCGCTGCGCGAGCCAGCCCGCGGCGAGGAGCGAGATCCCGGACAGGACGTTCACCCAGAAGAAGATCACCGCGAGCTCGGAGAGCGGGATGCCCCACCGCACGAAGAACCAGTACGCGACGAACGAGTGCACGACGAGGCCGCCCGCGAACGCGTCGAGCCCGAACAGCGCCGACAGCCTCGCGACCGTGCCGCCCGACCGGTGGATCCCGAGGAAGCGGCGCTCGCCCTCGACCTTCGCGAGCTCGACGCGGTCGGAGAGCGTGAGGAAGACGACGAGGTTCGCGAGCCCGACCAGCGCGTACAGGACGAACAGCGGCCGGTAGGCGTCGGCGCCGCGCAGCCCGAGGCTCGCGAACAGCGCGACGCTCGCGGCCGCGAGCGACCCGAGCCCGCCCGCGAAGTTTGCGACCGTGTTGTAGATGGAGAAGAGCCACGTGCGGCGCTCGCTCGGCGCGGTCTGCGGCAGGATCGCCTGCTCGACCGTCTGGAAGACGCCGACCTCGCTGCTCGTGGCGCTGATCGTGCCGGTGAACGCGCCGACGAGGAGCAGCCAGAACTCGTTCGTGAGCGCGAAGAGGAGGCCGCCGAGGGCCATGAGCGCCGCCATCGTCGCGACCGTCTTGCGCCGTCCGTAGCGGTCCGCGACGAACGACCAGAACACAGTCATCGCCGCTGATCCGGCGATCGCGCTCGTGAGGATGATCCCGATGTCCGTTGCCGTCATGCCCAGCGCGTCGAGGTACACGCCGAGCACCGTCGCGAGGTAGCCGTACGCGAACGTGCGCATGATCCGCGTGGCGAGAAGCTTCTTCCCGTCGACGCTCAGCCACGCGAGCATCAGCCGCTCATCCCTTCGTCGGCGCGAAGCCCCTCGTCGAGAGGTACGCGCGCGTGCTGTCGCGCAGCTCGGTGAGCTTCGCGAGCGGCACGTCCATGCGGCGGATCCGCGCGAGCGGCCGCACCGTCGCGTGCTCCGCGCGCGGGTTCACGGGCGTCTCGCCGAACATGCGCGCGAGCAGCGACTGCGTGTCCGCCTCGAGCAGCCAGTCGACGAATGCGCGCGCCTCCTCGGGATGGCGGCATCCCTTGATCACCGCCACAGTGTGGGCCTCGACGTTCGTCCCGAGGCCGCCCTCGTCCTGGTCGAGCCACGCTTCGCCGACGGGATTGCCTTCCATGAGGAAGACGTGGAAGTTCGACGAATTCACCATCGCGACGGCGTTGCGCTCGGCGATGAGCGCCTCGCGCGTGTCCTTGTTCGACGGGTACGTGCGGAGCCCGTTCGCGAGGAGCCGGTCCACGAGCCCCCACGTCCACGCGTCGCCGCAGAGCGCGCGCATCGCGCTGAACTGCGACACCGTCGTCTCCTCGTTCACGGTCGCGATCGACGCCTTGCCGCGCAGCGCCGGCTCGGCGAGGTCCCGGATCGACGTCGGCCACGCTGCGGGATCCCGCAGCACCGAGCGGTTCACCATCGCCGAGCGCGGCCACGCCGTGAACGACAGCCACGCGAAGTCGGGCGCGCGCAGCCACGCGTCGTACCGTCGCGCGACCTCGGGCTGATAGGGATCGAACACGCCCGTCCCGCGGACCGCCTCGACCGCGACCTGGCTGTTCGTGATGAGGAGGTCGGCCCTGGGTTCGCTGCGCTCCTTCACGATCCGGTCCTCGACGTCGAGGTGGTAGACCTTCTCGACGCGGATGCGGATCCCGGTCAGGCCCTCGAAGATCCGATAGAAGGGCGTGAGATCCGGGCGGTTACGCCCGGAGTAGATCCGGAGCTCTCTGTTCCGCATGCTCGTAGACGTTCCACGGCAGGAGCTCGTGCTTCGCTTCGCAGGGGTGGCCGGCCGCGAGCCGGTACTCGCCGGTCGTGAGATCGACGATGCTCGACGCGATCGTCTCGTTCCGGTCGGTCCCGGTCGACCGCGGGTTCGGGTGCTTGCAGAGCGCGTCGGGATACCCGAAGTGGTCCTGGAGCGCGATGCGGATCGCCTCGCGCGACTCCGCGGGCGTGCGCGCGTCGCGCAGCTTGCGCAGTCCCTGCGTCAGCCGCTCGAGCCGCCACAGCGAATTCACCGAGAACGGCCGGTACGTCGCGGCGATCTGCTCGGGGACGAACGCGACGAAGTGGTTCGTGTGCACGAGGAGCCCGTCGGTCGGGTACATCCAGCCGTGCCGCG
Source organism: Candidatus Limnocylindria bacterium (assembly GCA_036395035.1). Lineage (GTDB taxonomy): Bacteria > Chloroflexota > Limnocylindria > P2-11E > P2-11E > JACPOT01. Next base: position 7,492 of record DASWDY010000164.1, on the reverse strand, counting down.
CGGGCGTCGTCTCGATGTCGATGGCGAAGCCGTCGCGATGCGTGATGAGCAGGTTCGTGCAGATCGACTGCTTGCTGTCGAACACCGCGCCGAGCGCGGTCTGCATGTCGAACGAGTCGAGGATCCGCCGTCGGATGAACGGCTGCGGGATGCCCAGGCCTTTCCCGAACCGCACGCCCAGCCCGTTCGCGTTCAGCGCGATCCCCGCCGAGTTCACGCCGTGCCGCCCGACCTGGCCGGCCTCGGTCTGCATGACGATCGTCGGCTTCCCTGGCTGGACGATCCGCAGCACGATCACGGTCTGGCCCGTCTCCGAGCGCCAGTCCCAGTTCTGCCCGCACCACACGTGGCCGTCGCCGCTCGCGGGCGGGAGGAGCGCGAACGAGGAGCAGTCCTCGTACTCGCCGTCGAGGAACGGGTTCCCGCTCGACAGCTCGCCACGGCCGTTCAGCGCGAGGATCTCCTCGAACGTCACGCCGGCGCCCTCGGCGATGCCGCGGATCTCCTCGGTGATCCCGGGGCTGTAGTCCTCGACGATCGGGACCCAGCGGGGGGAGAGCTCGACGACCTGGTCCCACGTGAGCTTCGCCGTCCGCTGGAAGGAGCCGCGGTAGTAGGCGATGGAGTGCCGGATCTGCTCCCGCGCGGCTTCGCCGTGCTGCCGCCCGCGCTCGCGCGCGTCTCCATCGATCTCAATGAAAGGCACGGCCATTGACGCCGCAGTATACGCTACAGCCGCGACGGTGTACGTGAAGCAATGGCTACAGTAGCCCCGGCCACCCTGGACGAGCGCGTGGCCGCGCGCGCCAGGGACCTCAGCCCCGCCGAGGAGCGCGTGGCGCGGTTCTTTGCGGAGCATCGCGAGGAGGTCGCGTTCATCTCCGCCGCGGAGATCGCGGGCCGCCTCGAGACCAGCGACGCCACCGTCGTGCGCGCCGCGCAGGCTCTCGGATACGACGGCCTCCCGCAGCTGAAGCAGGAGCTGCGTGACGCGCTCCGCACGCGCGCGACCCCCGCGCTGCGCCTCGGCCGCAGCCTCGAGGAGTTGGGCGACGACGCGGTCGCGATCCTCGAGCACAGCCTCGCGGCGCACACGCAGCTCGTCGAGGAAGCGCGGCGCACGATCCGCCCCGACGACTTCCGCAGGGCGATCGATCTCCTGGCCGACGCGGAGCGCATCGTCGTGTTCGGCCTCGGCCCGAACGGCAAGCTCGCCGAGTACCTCGCGCTGCGCCTGCGGCGGATCGGCCGCGACGCCGCCGCCTTCAGCGCGCGCGGCGCGGGGCTCGCCGACGACCTCCTTGGGCTCCGGAAGGGCGACGCGATGGTCGCGCTCGTGTTCGACCGCGCGAACGCGGAGGCACGGTCGACCCTCGCGCAGGCGCGGAAGCGCCGCGTCCCGGTCGTCCTGCTCACGGACACGCTCGGGCTCGCGCTGCAGGGGCAGTACAAGGCCGCGCTCACGGCGCGGCACGGCGGTAGCGGTTCCATGCAGACGGCCGCGATCTGGATGGTGGTCCTCGAGACGATCCTCTTCGCGCTCGCGGCGCGCGATCGACCGCGCGCGCTCGAGACCCTGGAAGAGATGAACGAGCTGCGGTCGCAGATGACGAGCGAATAGGTGGAGGTGGCACGGGTGAACGAGAAGGATCTCTTCGCGCTGAGCAGACGGGAATTCCTACGCCGCAGCGCGTGGGCCAGCGCCGCGGCCATCGCGGCGGCGTGCGCGCCGGCGACGACGCCGAGCGGCACGGCGACGTCGTCGCCCGGCGCGACGCAGGCTGTCCTCACGCCGAAGAAGGGCGGGACGCTCACGTGGGCGCAGTGGGACAAGACCGACTCGATCGATCCGGCGCTCACCACCGGCGCCGCGGCGGGTGAGATCGTGCAGAACGTGTGCGACACGCTCATCACCATGGACGCGGATCAAAAGTTCTCCCCGGCCCTCGCGTCGAAGTGGGCGGTCGAGGACGGCGGCAAGAAGTTCACCTTCACCCTGCGCGACGGCGTGAAGTTCCACGACGGGGCGGCGCTCACCGCGGCCGCCGTGAAGGGGAGCTTCGAGCGCATCCGCGACCCGAATCTGAAGGCCGGCGCGGTGATCTCGCTCCTCGGCTCGCTCGACACGATCACGACCCCCGACGAGAAGACGGTCGTGTTCACGTTCAAGCAGCCCTACTACGCGTTCATGCTGCAGATCTGGCGCTACTTCTTCGGGATCCTCTCGCCGAACCAGCTGTCCGCGCTGAAGAGCGGCGAGGCCGTGAAGCAGCCGATCGGATCGGGTCCGTTCAAGGTCGTGAACCGGTCGGCCGACGGCGTCTGGACCCTCGAGGCGTTCCCGGATTACGCGTGGGGCGCGCCGATCTTCCAGAACAAGGCCGCGCCGTACCTCGCTGGGATGAAGCTGCGCGCGATCACCGAGGCCTCGACGCGCACCGCGACGCTCGAATCCGGCGAGAACCTCGTCATCGACGAGATCACGGAGACCGACTACAGCCGCCTGAAGAACGACAAGAGGTTCACGTTCGTCGAGTCGCCGCGCGCGAGCCACACCATCGGGTTCTCGATGAACGTGCAGCTCGCGCCGACGAACGACAAGGCCGTGCGTGAGGCCGTGAACTGGGCCGTCGACCGCAGGTCCATCGTCGACAAGCTGTTCTTCGGTGTGCACAAGGTCTCCGTCGGCCCGCTGTCGCAGGGCGTATGGGCGCGGCTCGAGGAGCTCGAGAAGACGTTCGCGTATGACCCGGCGAAGGCGAAGCAGATCCTCGAGACCGCCGGCTGGAAGGGCAGCCCGATCCGCGAGAAGGACGGGAAGAAGCTCGAGATCCTGCTCGCGACGTTCCGCAGCCCCTGGACCGAGGTCGCCGAGGCGATGCAGGCGCAGCTGCGCGAGGTCGGCATCGACCTCAAGGTGCAGAAGATGGAGCGCGCGCCATATCTCGACCACGTGCGCGCTTACAAGCACAACATGGCGGCGACCTCATCGACGAGCGTCGATCCCGACGGGATCCTCCGCGTCGTCTATCACTCCGCGGGCCTCAAGGGCGGGAGCAACTTCTCGAACCTGAACGACCCCGCGCTCGATGCGCTGCTCACGAAGGGCGCGGGCCAGGAGCTCGGGACGGCCGACCGGCGCAAGACGTACGAGGACGCGCAGCGGATGATCATGGCTCACATCCCGTTCGTCGGCGTGTTCAGCCAGGTGCGCGTCACCGCGATGTCGGCGAAGGTGAAGGGCTTCAAGCCCGGTCCCGACGGGTTCACGGCGGTCGCGCTGAACGACGTCTGGCTGGATCAATAGCCGCAGCTGACCTCGTCCTCCGGGGCGGCCGGGTCCACACGATGGATCCGGCCGATCCGGAGGCTCGCGCGGTCGCGACCCGCGGCGATCGCATCGTCGCCGTCGGCTCCGAGCGGGACATGAACGCGCTCATCGGTCCGTCGACGCGCGTCATCGAGATCGGCGACCGCCTCGTGCTCCCCGGGTTCATCGACGCGCACACGCACTTCGGGAACGCGGCCGCGTGGTCGTTCAAGATCGGCCTCTACGACGCGCGCGACAAGGATGCGGTGCTCGCGAAGGTGCGCGAGGCGGCGGGACGCGTGCCCGACGGGCTGTGGATCACCGGCGGCGACGTCGGCGCCGCCGCGGCGTGGGATGCCGATGCGCGCGGCGAGCCGCGGCCGGCGCAGCCGCCGCTCGACCGTCACGACCTCGACGCCGCGACGCCGCTCCATCCGGTCCTCGTCCGTCGCATCGACGGCGGGTACGTCGCGAGCTCGCTCGCGCTCGCGCGCGCGCGGTTCGACCGCCACACCCCCGATCCGCGCGGAGGGCGGATCGAGCGCGACGAGGCAGGGGAGCCGACCGGCGTGCTGCACGGCCGCGCCGGCGAGCGGATGTCGGAGCTCATGCCGCCGGCGAACATGGCGACCCTGAAGATCGGCGCCAAGGCCGCGCTCGAGGACCTGCGCAAGGTCGGCATCACGTCGATCCACGACGTCTGCCGGATCGACGCGCTGTCACAGCACGCGCTCTTCCACACCGACGTCGAGCGGAGCGCGACGCCGCTCGAGGTGTTCCAGGAGCTGCAGCGCGACGGCGACCTGACCGTGCGCGTCTACGCGATGCTCTCGCTCCCGCTCTGGCGCGAGGCGGTCGAGCATGGGATCTGTCCTCGCACCGATGATGGCCTCATCCGCTTCGGCGCGATGAAGGCGTTCATCGACGGCTGGCTCATGGAGGAGCCGTACGTCGGCTCGTCCTACCGCGGGGACTTCACATTCCGCTTCACCGACGAGAAGACGATGGCCGAGGACATCCGCGCCGCGGACGAGGCCGGCTTCGATCCTGTTGTTCACTGCGTGGGCGACAAGGCGCACCGCCTGCTGCTCGACTGGTATGAGGCCGCGATCGCCGCGAACCCGCCGCGTGACCGCCGCTTCCGCGTCATCCACGCGTGGTACCCGGGCGACCGCGGGATCGAGCGGATCGGCCGCATGGGGCTCAGCTGCGATGTGACGCCGCAGCATCTCGTCAACGACGCGCCGTCGCTCGAGCGGAAGCTCGGCCCGGAGCGCGCGAAGTACGCGCACCCGTGGCGGTCGCTCATCGACGCCGGCGCGCGGCTGGACCTGGTGTCGGATTGGCCTGGCTCCTACAACGAGCAACGCGCGACGCCGCTGTCGCCGCTCGAGAACATCGCGCTCGCGGTGAACCGCTCGTGCCGTCCGGAGCAGGCCCTCACGGTGGAGGAAGCGGTCCGTGCCTACACGATCGCGCCCGCGTACGCGTCGTACGAGGAGGACCGCAAGGGGAGCATCGCCGAAGGCATGGTCGCGGATCTCGTCCTGCTCTCGGCCGACGTGCTTTCCGCCGGGCGTGACCGCATCGCCGCGATCGGGGTGGACACGACGATCCTTGGAGGCAGCGTCCTAGCCTGAGGCCGCGATCGCCTCGTCGATGCGGTCGAGGGCCTGGTCCAGCAGATCCTCCGGGATCGTGAGCGGCGCCAGCACGCGCAGCACGTTGCCGTAGAGACCCGCGCGGACCAGGACCACGCCGCGATCGAACGCCTCTTTCTGGATCCGCTCGTAGAACGCCGCGGCCGGCTTCTTCGTCTTCCGGTCTTCGACGAACTCGACCGCCACCATCGAGCCGAGACCACGCACGTCGCCGATCGACTCGTGGCGCGTCGCCATCTCGCGGAAGCGCTCCTGCATGTGCGCGCCGAGCCGCTCGGAGCGCTCGCAGAGGCCGTCCCGTTCGATGACACGGATGGTCGCGAGCGCGGTCGCGCACGCGACCGGGTGGCCGCCGAACGTCGCGCCCAGCGACCCCTTCCCGAGCTTGTCGAAGAGCTCAGCGCGGCCGGTGACCGCGCCGAGCGGGAACCCGCCGCCGAGCGACTTCGACGTCACGAGCAGGTCCGGTGTCACGCCGAAGTGCTCGATGCCGAACATGCGACCGGTGCGGGCGAAGCCCGTCTGGACCTCGTCGGCGATGAAGAGGATCCCGTGGCGGTCGCAGACCTCCTTGATCCGCCGGAAGAACGCCTTCGGCGGTACGACGAACCCGCCCTCGCCCTGCACCGGCTCGGCGATCAGCGCCGCGACGTGCTCCGGCGCGAGGTTCGTGTCGAGCGCGTGTTCGAAGAGGCGCACGTGCAGGTCGGTCAGCTCCTCCTCGGTGCCGCCTGCCAGCGGCCGGTACGGGTACGGGTAGGGGATGTGCGCCACGCTCGGCGCGGTCGTGCGCATGAAAGGGAAGCGCGAGTTCTTCGTCTTCCCGGTGGCGGTCATCGCCGTGTACGTGCGGCCGTGGAACGAGTTCGTGAACGCCACGATCCACTCGCGCCCGGTCGCGACGCGCGCGATCTTGATCGCGTTCTCGACCGCCTCGGCGCCGCTGTTCAGCAGCGCGGTCTTCGTCTTCGGGCGTGCGGCGCCCGGCGCGACGGGATGCATGCGGTCGAGCTCCTGCGCGAGCCGGACGTATCCCTCGTACGAGACGACCTGCGCCGCGACGTGGGTGAAGCGCTCGAGCTGCTCACGCGCGGCGGCGAGGAGGTCCGGGTGCGCGTGCCCGAGGTTCTGAGCGCCGATGCCAGCGGCGAGGTCGATAAAGCGGCGTTCCTCAGGGTCGATGAGCTCGCTGCCCTCCGCGCGCGCGACGACGAGCGGGCTCGCGACCGTCACCCCGTCCGGGACGTACGCGCCGCGCAGGCGCAGCACCTCCTCGCTCGAAAGGCCTTGAGCCGTTGCGCGCTCGAGCGTCTTCACAGGGCTACTCCTCACCTGACTGTTCTGCTACAGTGACGCGGCTCAGACTGTAGCACTTGCTGCAAGGAGGCCTGGATGGAAGGCGCGCTGGCCCTCGCGATCGCGGCGACGCCCTCGTTCATCGCGAGCTCGGTCGAGTTCGTCGAGGCGACGACGATCGTCCTCGCCGTCGGGACGACGCGCGGCTGGCGCGCACCGCTGATCGGCACCGTCCTCGCTGTCCTCACGCTCGCGGTCATCGTCGCCGTCATCGGCGTCGCGCTCGTGACGGTGGTGCCCGAGCACCTGCTGCAGCTGATCGTCGGCACGCTCCTCCTGCTCTTCGGGCTCCGCTGGCTTCGCAAGGCGCTCCTGCGCTTCGCTGGCGTCGTCGCGCTCCACGACGAGGAGCTCATCTACCAGCGCGAGATCCGCGAGCTCCGCGCGCAGGGCCTGCGCAAGAGCGAGTTCGATTGGATCGGCATGACGCTCGCGTACAAGACCGTGCTGCTCGAGGGCACCGAGGTCGCGTTCATCGTCATCGCGCTCGGGTCGGCGAGCGCGGCCGCGCTGAACGCGGCGATCTGGGGCGCTGCCGGCGCGGGCGTGATCGTCATCGCCGCCGCCGCGCTCCTGCGGCACCCGCTCACGATGGTCCCCGAGAACTGGATGAAGTTCGTCGTCGGCGCGATGCTCGTCACGTTCGGCGTGTTCTGGGCGACCGAAGGCATCGGCGGCGAGTGGCCGGGCGACGCGGTCGCGCTCTTTCCGATCTTCGCCGTCGTGATCGCCGCGAGTTGGACCGCGGTGCGGCTGCTGCGCGCGGTCCTGCCGCATGGCGCGCAGGTGGAGGCGCGCAATGTCTAACGTCGTCCGCGCGATCTGGGACAACACGTACGGCCTGCTCGTCGACGACGGCCGCCTCGCCCTCGGCGCGCTCGGCGCGATCGCCGTCAGCTGGCTCATCGCCTCCGCCGCGCCCACGACGCAGGAGAGCGTCGGCTGGCTGCTGCTCGGACTGATCGTCGCTCTCGTGCTCGCGAACGTGTACGCCGCCGGCGTGAACGCGAGGCGCCGCGCGTCCTAGGTCCCATATCCCGAAGTCAAGCGTCAGCGACCTCAGCGACGAAGTCGTGATCGCCGCGCCAGACGCCCCAGACGATGGCGAGCGCCTTCTTCATGCAGTGGCCGAGGGCGTTCATCTTCGACTTGCCCTGGGCGCGCT
>DASWDY010000163.1:0-2079 GCA_036395035.1 Candidatus Limnocylindria bacterium | reverse complement strand
CATCACGACGGACGTCCAGCTCGGTGGCCGAATCGCCGAGCTCGGGCAGCCGCTCATCAAGCGGCAGGCGGAGCGGACCCTCGAGGCGTTCGCGGCGAGCCTGCGGCGGGACCTCGCGTGACCATCCTCGAGATCCCCGAGCGGCGGATCGAGGGCCCGGCGAAGGTCACCGGCGCCGCGCGCTACGCCGCCGACATGAGCGTGCCGGGGATGCTGCACGCCGCATTCGTCGGGAGCCCGTACCCGCACGCGCGCATCGTGTCGGTCGACACGGCGGCCGCGCGCGCGATGCCGGGCGTGCGCGCCGTCATCACCGGCGCGGACGTGAAGGGCGCGCGCTTCGGCCGCAACCTCCAGGACCGGCCGGTCCTTTGCTGGGACACGGTGCGTTTCGTCGGCGACCGCGTCGCCGCCGTCGCGGCCGACACCCTCGCGATCGCGGAGCGCGCCGCCGCCGCGATCGTCGTCGAGTACGAAGAGCTCGCCGCCATCCTCGACATGGACGCCGCGACCGCCCCGGACGCGCCGGTGCTGCATCCCGACGCGGACGCGTACCACGTCATGCGCGGGCAGCGCGCGGCACGCCCGCACCCGAACGTGCAGGGCCACGCGCGGCACGAGCACGGGGATGTCGACGCCGCGTTCGCCGCGGCAACGCATGTCTTCAGCCACACGTTCCGGACCGCGCGCGTCCACCAGGGATACATCGAGCCGCGCGCGGCGATCGTGTGGATCGACGGCGAGACCGTGCGCGTCATCACGACGAACAAGGCGCCGTTCTCGTTCCGCGAGCAGCTCTCGCGCACGATCGGCGTGCCACCGGAGCGGATCGTCGTCGACGCCGGCCACATCGGGGGCGACTTCGGCGGCAAGGGTCTGTCGGTCGACGAGCACGCGCTCTACTACCTCGCCCGCGCCGCGGGACGGCCGGTGAAGTCGGTGATGCGCTACGCCGACGACGTCCAGGCGACGAACACGCGCCACGCCGCGCGCATCACGCTGCGGACCGCGCTGAGTGACGATGGTCGCATCGTCGCGCACGAGTCGCGCGTGCTCTTCGACGGCGGCGCGTACGCGGCAGGGAAGCCGGCGGCCATGCTGCAGCCTGGCGACGCGCTGTTCACGCTCGCCGGCTACGACGTGCCGAACGCCCGCATCGACTCGACGACCGTCTACACGAACACCGTCCCCGCGGGGCACGACCGCGCGCCGGGCCTGCCGCAGAACTCCTTCGCCGCCGAGTCGCACATGGACATGATCGCGCGCGAGATGGGGATCGACCCGCTCGAGCTGCGCGCGCGGAACGCGATCCGTAGCGGCGGCGTCGACGTCGAGGGAGGGCACTGGTCATCCTCACGCGTGCCCGAGGTGATCGCGACGCTGCGGCGGGAAGGGCGCTGGTCCCAGGCGCTGCCCGCCGGCCGCGGCCGCGGATGCGCGATCGGCGTCCGGCACACGGGCCGCGGGAAGACGTCACTGAAGATCCGCATGGACGCCGACGGCTCCGTCGAGATCCTGACGGCGGTGTCCGACCAGGGCGGCGGCCAGCAGACGCTCTTCCAGCGGATCCTCGCCCAGGAGCTCGGCGTGCCGCTCGAGCGGATCCGCGTCCGGCGCGGGACGACCGCGGAGACGCTCGTTGACCCGGGCGTCGGCGGGAGCCGCGTCACGCCGGTGCAGGGCAACGCGGTGCTCGACGGCGCGCGCCAGTTGAAGGAGCTGCTCGCCGCCGGTCGCACGCCGCCCCTCGAGGTCGAGGGCCGCGCGAACAGCGACGCGCACGTGTACGGAGCGTACGGCTACGTGGTCGAGGTCGAGGTCGACCGCGAGACCGGCCAGCTGCGCGTCCTCGACGTGCTGCTCGTCGCGGACGTCGGGACGGTCATCAACCCGGTCGCGCTACGCGGCCAGCTCGCGGGCGGGTTCGTCTTCGGCCTCGGCCAGACGCTCATGGAGGAGCTGCTGCTCGAGGACGGCCGCATCACGACGACGAACCTCGGCGACTACAAGATCCCGACGCTCGCGGACGTGCCGCCGCTGCGCATCGTGCTCATCACCGACGACCCGGGACCCGGGCCG
>DASWDY010000162.1:0-4322 GCA_036395035.1 Candidatus Limnocylindria bacterium | reverse complement strand
GCGGCGACGAAGCCGTTCCGGGCGTCGACGGCCACGGCCATACCGTCGGCGAAGCGATCGACGAGGCGGCCGATGAGCTCGGGGTCGCGGACCGCCGCCGTACCGACCACGACGCGGGACACCCCCGCTTCGGCGAACGCCTCCGCGGTGTCGAAGTCGCGGATCCCGCCACCCGCCTGGATGCGGACGGTGAAGCGCTCGGCGATCCGGCGGATCAACGGGAGGTTCTCCGGCTTGCCGGTGCGCGCGCCGTTCAGGTCGACGACATGGAGCCACTCCGCGCCGTCGGCGACAAGACGCTTCGCGGCGGAGAGCGGGTCCGGCGCGACGTCTTCCGCCGTCGCGAAATCGCCGGCGGTCATGCGGACACAGCGACCGTCGAGGATGTCGATCGCGGGATAGACGATCACGTCGGCCTCCTTCCGGGTCCCGCCGTCAGCCGGCGGATCTCGCCGCCCACATAGGCGGCCGGGATCGTCAGGATGAGGGATGCGGCCTGCGACCAGAAGGGCGAGCTCTCCGGTGCCGAGAACACGATCAAGAAGCCCGTCACCGTGGAGACCAGGCCGACCGCGAATGCGTGGAGGCGCTCGGTCCCCTTCGACAGGCGCGCGGCGACGTATGCGCCGACCGCGGTCATCGCGAGCCCGAGAGCGAGCGTCACGACCTGGAGCGCGGTGGACCCGTCGTATATGCGTGTCAGCTCCTCGGGGGAGGTCGTGCTCATCACGTTCTCGAGGACGAAGAAGAACAGGGCGCCGAGCACGAACGTGCCGAAGATGTCGACGAGCGAGCCGGTGACGACGGCCCGCAGATTCAGCTCGCTCATGCGGGCGCCGATGCTAGCCGTATCGCTGCGCGCAGACGCTCGAGCGGAGCGGCGATGCCGAGGCGGTCCTGGAGGGCACGCAGGCGCGCGTCGTCGGCCGCGAGCGTCGGGATCTCGCCGGTCCCGCCCTCGACCGGGCAATCCTCCGCGAGCGCGACGACGGTGCGCGCGCCGACGAGGTACTCCGCGCCGCGATGCAGCTTGGCGCGGATCGTCGGCGAGAGATCGCGCGCGGCGAGGATCCCGTCGAGCGATCCGTACTTGCGCAGGAGCTCGCTCGCGGTCTTCTCGCCGATCCCCGCGACGCCGGGCAGGCCGTCGGACGGATCGCCGCGCAAGATCGCGTAGTCCATGTAGCGGTCGCCGGGGATGCCGTATTTCGCGTGGATCCAGGCCTGGTCCACCGGCGCGAGCTCGCTCACGCCGCGCAGGGTGTAGAGGACGCGCACGTGCGGATAGCGGCAGAGCGCGAACAGGTCGCGATCGCCGGTGACGACCTCCACCTGCCCGTCGGTCCGCTTGGCGATCGACGCGATGGCGTCCTCGGCCTCGTAGCCCTCGGCGCGCGCGGTGGAGACCCCGAACGCCCCGAGCACCTCGATGATGAGCGCGATCTGCGGCTCGACCGGGTCGGGCGGGTCGTCGGCGCCCGCGACGCGGTGCGCTTTGTACGACGCCAGCGCGTCGACGCGGAACGCGGGGCGCCAGTCCGCGTCGAGCGCGACCCACAGGCGCGACGGGCGGCGGTCCGGGATGAGCCGCGACAGGAAGTTGAGGAATCCGTGGACGGCGTTCGTCTCGGTCACTCGGTCGGGCGCCGTGATGACGGGGATGGCGTGATACGCGCGGTACGCCAGGCTCGACCCGTCGATGAGGAGCGTGGCGCCGGGCGCCACTAGGCGGGCATCGGCGCGAAGACCGCGGAGAGCGCCGCGAGGAACCGGTCGTTCTCTTCCGGCGTGCCGATCGAGACGCGCAGGCAGCCCTCGCAGCCGGTCCACGGCGCCATGTCGCGGAGCGCCACACCGTGGTCCAAGAAGCGGGCCTGCGCCGCGGCGGTGTCGCCGCCGACGCGGAAGAGGATGAAGTTCGCCTCCGACGGGAAGGGCTCGATGCCGTGGACCGCGCGCATCGCGGCGTAGACGCGCTCGCGCTCGGAACGCACGAGCGCGATGCGCTCGCGGACGCTGTCCTGGTCGCGCGCGATCTTCGTCGCGAGGGCGTACGTGACGACCGAGACGTTGAACGAGATCTGCACCTGCCGTACGGACGCGGCGAGGTCCGGATGCATGACCAGGATCCCGAACCGCAGCCCGGCGGCCGCGTGCACCTTCGAGAACGTCTTGCTGACGACGAGGTTCGGGTGGTCGGCGATGGCCGGCAGCAGCGTGCGCCCGGGGATGTCGGCGTATGCCTCGTCGACGAGGACGAGCGTCTCGGGATGGCGCTCGGCGACGGCGAGGATGACCTCGTCCTCGATGAGCGTGCCCGTCGGGTTGTTGGGCGTGCAGAAGCAGACGATGTCGGGGCGCACGCGCGCCGCCGCGTCGAGGGCGCGCTCCTTCGTGAGGCGGTACGGCAGACCGACCATCTCGTTCGCGAGCGTGCCGCCCGCGATCACGGTGAAGCGGCCGTGGAGGTTGTACGTCGGCTGGAAGAGGAGGGTCGTGCGCCCGTGGCCGCCGAAGACGAGGAAGAGCTGCATGATCGTGTCGTTGCTGCCGTTGCCGAACGTGAGCTGATCGGGCTCGACGCCGTACTGCTTCGACAGGATCGAACGGATCTCGGCCGCCGGTCCGGGGTATCGGTTGAGCATGAGGTGGTCGAGCTCGGCCTGCGTGAGGTAGCTCCCCGCCGGCGTCGGCTCGGGCCACTCGTTCGCGTTCAGGCGGACCGCGTTCCCGACCGGCCGTGCTCCGTACGCGGTGAACGCGCGCAGCTCTGGTCGTGGGAGCGGAATGGGCATCGCAGCGATGCTACCTGCCGCGTCCGCTATGCGGGCGGTCGCTCCATCCACACGGAGTAGCCGAGGCGCCCCGCGTACTGCGGGCGGAATCGATCGGCGTTGTACGCGTGTGCGACGTCGATGCGGCGCGATCCAAGCTTCGGGTCGGGCAGCGGCGCGTGCGCGTAGCGTCCGTCATGGATCGCGACCATTCGCCCGGTGACGCCCTCGCGGATGAGGTCGACCGCGACGTTCGCGAACGTCGTCGCCACCATCTGGTCGAACGCATCGGGGTCGCCGCTGCGAAGGTCGTACGTCAGCTCGCTCACGAGGACGTCCTCGCCCGTGCGCCGGCGGATCTCCTCGGCGAGGGCCTCTCCGACCGAGGCTTTGCGCCGGTGCCCGAAGGCGTCGGGCTCGCCCACCTCGGGCAGAACGGCTCCCTTCCAGATCGCCCCTTCGGCGCAGATCGCGAAGGCGTAGTGGCTCGGGTTGAGGCGCTTGTCGTCGACGAGCGTCGCGATGAGCTTCTCGAGGTCGAACGGTGACTCGGGGATCAGGCAGCGTGCCGACGTGACGTATGCGGTCTGCAGGGCGGTGAAGCCCGAGTCGCGGCCGAAGATCCGGAAGATGCCGATGCGCTCGTGCGATCCGAGGGTCGTCCGCTGGCGGTCGATCGCCTCCATCGCTCGGGTGACCGCGGTCGAGAATCCGATGCAGTACTCCGTGCCTTGGACGTCGTTGTCCATCGTCTTGGGGATCGCGACGAGCGGGAAGCCTCTTGCCGCGAGGACCTGCGCGAAGCTGATCGTGTCGTCGCCACCGATCACGACGAGATGATCGATCGCGAGCGCTTCCAGGTTCCGGAGGACGACGGGGGTGAGGTCGTATCTCCCGTCGGCGGCCCGGTACGGGGCGATCGCGTCGCGGTCGAGGTGCGCGGGCAGCCGTTCGGCTTTCATGCGCCGCGGGTTCGTCCGCGACGTGTGCAGCACCGTTCCTCCGGTGCGGTCGATCGACCGCGTGTTCGAGCGGTCGAGCGGTCGCACGTACTCGTCGTCGAGCGTCGGGCCGATCTTGACGTGCGTGAGACCTTCCCAACCGCGGCGGAGGCCGAGCACGTCACCGCCGAGCTCGGTCCAGCGGTACACGACGCTCTTGATGACGGAGTTCAGCCCGGGGACGTCACCTCCGCCGGTCAGGACACCGATGCGCATCGGTGGCCCAGTCTGCGCCGATCATGGGACAATTGACGTCTCCACCTTGGGGAGTGGCCAAACGGTAAGGCACCTGACTCTGGATCAGGCGATTGAAGGTTCGAATCCTTCCTCCCCAGCAGATCCGAAGGAACTTAGCGGTCCGTCGTTGCGTCCCAAGTGACAAGGCACCTGATGCGAAGTCAGGGGTTTGACCGAATCCTCGTATTGCTCCGGCGATCGCGATCGCCGGTCATCAAAGGTCATCTGACTCGACGGCGCCGCGGATCCTCGCGAAGCAAGGACCGGGAGCCTGGCCGTCAGACGCCGGGCCATGCAGCTCCGCGCAACA
>DASWDY010000161.1:0-1570 GCA_036395035.1 Candidatus Limnocylindria bacterium | reverse complement strand
CGTCCCCGCGAGCATCCCCCCGGTGAGATTGCGCAGGGGCGGCAGTCCGACCGTCGTCGAGAGCTGATAGCCGCGCTCGAGCGGCGGCCGGGCGCTGGCGGCGTCCTCGAGCCGGAGCCGCGACGTGCCGACGATCAGGTTGGCGACGACGGCGCATGCCGGCGCGCCGAGCGCGTCCGAGTCCCGAGCGCACGAGGTCCCGAGCTCGATCGCCACCGCGGACTCGCCGCGCTCCCCCGCGATCTGGGCGCGAGCGAGCGTCACGTCGAGGCGCGCGAGCGGATCCCCGTCCCGTGCCAGCCGCTCCGCGCGCGCGACGCTGCGCTCGGCGGAGGCGAAGTCGCCGAGGCGCGCGTACCCGAGCGTGAGGAGATCGTTCAGGAGCGCCGCGCTGAGCGGATCGCCCTGCGACTCGATGATCGGGAGGTGCTCCTCGAGGATCGCCGTCCCCTCGCGCATCTTGCCGGTGAGGACGAGGCTCGCTCCGTTGAACGCTTCGGTCATGGCGATCCCGACGGCATCGCCGCTCTGCTGCGCCAGCTCCCGCGCGCGCGCGAGCGAACGCCGGAGACCGGGGCTCGTCTCGACCGTCTCGCCGACCTGGCGGCGAAGGAACGCGTTCCAGAAGTGCGCCTGTCCGATCAGCCGGATGTCGCCGGTCGCCTCGGCATCGGCGAGCACTGCGCCGATCCGCTCCGCCGCTTCCCCGGGCGGTACGAACGTCCATCCGGCGCGCGTCGATCCCACGATCGCGCGCACGCGCAGCTGCCGGGACGCGGGCCGGGCATCGTCGGCCACGATGAGCGCAAGAGCGCGCTCGAAGAGCGCACGCGCCTCCGTCTTCGCGTGGCGCGCGAGCGCATGGTCCCCCGCGGCGACGTACCGCTCCGCGGCCGCCTCGGCGTCGCCGGCCTGCTCGAGGTGGAGGGCGACGACGCCGGCGAGCTCGTCGCGGCGATCCGGATACAGCTCGTCGAGCGCGCGGGCGACCCGGCGATGCAGCTCGCGTCGCTCCTGCTTCAGCAGCGATCCGTACGCGGCGTCCTGCAGCAGGGCGTGACGGAACATGTACTCGAGCTCGGGCTGCAGGGCGGCGATCGAGACGAGGCCCGAGGCCTCGAGGACCGCGAGATCCTTCGCGGCCTTCACGGGCGCACCGCCGGGGTCACGAGCTGCTCGAGCACGCGAACGGCGAATTGCCGCCCGATCACGGCCGCGACGCGCAGCGTGCGCCTGCTGCTCTCAGGCAACCGGTCGATCCGCGCGAGCAGGAGCCGTTGGAGCGAGTCGGGGATCTCGACGCGCGCGATCCCCTCCGTCGCCATCCAGCGGTCGCCCTGCCGCTCGATCGCGCCGTGCTCGATGAGCATCCGGATCATCTCCTCGACGAAGAACGGATTCCCCTCGCTCTTCGTCAGGATGGCATCGCGGACGACGTCCGGGAGCGATTCGATCTCGAGCAGGTTCGACACGAGCGTCCGGCTCTCGCCGACGCTGAGCGGTCCGAGGTGGACCTCCGAGTAGGCCTCGCCGAACACGTCCCGCGCGCCGGCGACGAGCTTCCATCCCG
>DASWDY010000160.1:0-9988 GCA_036395035.1 Candidatus Limnocylindria bacterium | reverse complement strand
ACCGAGATGTCCTGAGAGCGGACGCCGGAGGCGCGCAGGAGGTCGAGCGCGGCGCTCGCCGCGGCCTCGTCCGCGAACGCGCACGCGACGACCATGCCGCCGGCGACGTCGGGAAGGTAGGAGCTCGTGGCCACGGCGCGGATCGTACCGGCTACACGCGCCAGGCGATGACGGGGATGCGCATCTCGTCGGCAGTCATGCCGCCGTGCGCGCCGCGGTGCTGCACGGCCTGCCCGTCGACACGCACGATCGTCGCCGCGCGCGGCCCGCTGAGCATCCCGCAGAGCTCCCCGATGCGCCGCCTCGCAGCGCTCGCGTCGCCGCGGCCGAAGAGGCCGTCGGCGATCGCCTCGTCGCGGCCGAAGAACGTGAACCGTCCCGGCCAGCGCGCTTCGACGCGCTCGCGCACCGCGTCGCCCCGGTCCGTGTGGAAGAACGCCAGGCGCGGCTCGCCGGCGAGCGGATGCGCGAGGAGCGCACGGAGCTCGGCGTCGCCCTCGAGATCGATGAGGTGCGCCGGATCGATCTCGGCGTGCCCGTGGTCCGCCGTGAGGAGCACGAGCGTGTCGCCCGCGCCGCGGTCCGCGAGGGCGCGCCCGAGCGCGGTGTCGAGCAGCGCGGCCTCCATGGCGTGCTCCGGGCTGCGCGGCCCGTAGATGTGAGCGGCGGTGTCGATCCCGGCCCAGTACGCGTACGCGTACGCGAGCTTGCTCCCCCACGGACGCTGATCGAGGAGCTGCCGGAGCCGCACCCCGAGCGTGCTCGGCAGGACGTACCCGATGAACTCGGCCTCCGCGGCGTGCATGCGCGTCATCGCCTCGTGACGGAAGACCTCGGGCTCGATGACGTAGGAGCGCGCGCCGCGCTCCGCGAGGCGCCGATGGATCGACGGAACGAGGCGGTACGTCGCGGGGTCGAGGGCACCGTCGTCGAAGTACGAGCCGCGGCGGTGCTTCGCCGGTCCCCAGCGCAGCATCTGCGTCACCTGGCCGAACTCCTCGACCCAGCAGAAGTACGCCATGTTCCCGTGCTCCTGCGGCGTGCGTCCGGTGTTCAGCGTCGTGATCGCCGCCGCGGTCGTGCTCGGGAAGACCGAGGTGGCCTCGAGCAGCTGCACGCCATCGCGGCGGCGCGCGCGCTCGAGCAGGGACGCGAGGAACGGCGTGTCGTGCCGTGCGCACAGGCGCTCGAGCTGTCCCCACCCGAGCCCGTCGGCGAGGATGACGACGACCTGGCGCACGCCATCGGCGAGCGCGGGATCCAGGTCTCGCAGCGGCGGGATGTCACGCTCCTCCCGCGCGCCGAGCGTCGCGAGCACGGTCCCCGGCAGGTTGGCGAGGCCGCGTCCGTCGTAATCGGGGAGGGTCCACCCCGCGGCGCTCAGACGTTCGCGGAGCGATCCCACCGCCCCGATAGTGCGCTCTGCGGTCGTTACGCGGCGCGGCGCAGGTGCTGGTCCTCCGGCGTCTCGCGCCGGGTCGTCTTCACGAGGATCCGCCGCGGCCGCATGACGTACGAGATCGCCGCGCCGAGGATCGCACCCACGACGACCGAGAGACCGTCTGCGCTGCCGCGCAGGCCCGTGGGCGGCACCGCCACGATGGTGAGGAGGAAGAACGCGCCGACGATCGCGCCGCCGATCATCTCGGGGATGGGCAAACCGTCCCACGCGACGGCGATCTCGCGCTCGGCTTGGTACCTATTCCTCATGCTGCTTCCACCGTCCCTTCTTCGCGCAGCCGCACCGCGCCGGCCTCGCGCAGGAGGCCGCGCGCGCGGTCACGCTGCGCCTCGGCGACGTGCACGGAGATGAGCGTCTCGCCCGCGGCGATGTCGTCCTCGTACCGCGCGCCGCGGTCCGAGACGAACAGCCGCGCCCGTCCCGCGAGCGTGCCGATCGCGATGCCGGCGCCGATGAACCCCGCGAGGCCGAGCGCGAGCGCGACCCAGTTCGACCACATCACCGGTCCGCCGATCAGGACGAAGGTCGAGAAGAGGACGAGCCCGATGAGCCCGCCGATCGCGGCGCCCTGCGGTGACCGCGAGCCCGTGAGCTCGCGCGCCTGTCGGACGTTCGCGTCGATGACGGCGACGTCATCGGGATCGAACCCCGAATGCTCGAGGAAGCGGACCGCCGCGCGGGCCGCGCGCTCGTCGGCGAACACGCCGACGACGTTCTCGGGATGAGATCCGTTCACGCTGGGCCAGCGCGCAGGATCCGTGCCGCGCGGTCAGTCGCGGGTATGACGCCCCTTCGCTCGAGCGAGCTCTCGCTCGAGCGCGAGGGGATCCTCGATCGGCGCGGAGCACGTCGTGCCGACGCACACGTAGGCGGCCGTGCGGTCGGGGAAGCCCAGCCGCTCGAGGCGCTCGCGGTCGCTCGGCCCGTGCTCGTCGCCCGGACGATCGAGGACGACGCGATGCAGCGAGATCGCGGGATCGGGCGATCCGTGCGCGACCGCCCATAGCGCGCGCGCGGTCGCGTCGCCGGTGCCGCCGACGACGGTGACGACGAGCGGCTCCGTGAGGGCGCGCGCGACCGTGCTCGCGTACGCGGCCGCGAACTGACCCCACTGGCGGTACTCGCCGACGAAACCTTCGAGCGCGCGGACCGCGCTCTCGCGCCACGCGTCATCGCCGGTGAGCGCGGCGAGCCGGAGGAGCGCATCGGCCGCGGCCGCGCCGTCCTCGATCGGCTTCTCGCGCTTCACGACCCGGCCGAGCTCCTCGCGCTCGGGCGCGTCCCAGAACCCGCCGTGCTCCTTGTCCTCGAGCGTCCGCACCAGGTGCGCCGCTGCTTCCTGGGCGAAGTCGATGGCCCTGGCATGCTCGCCCGTTCCGTACGCGTCCAGGAGCGCTGTGATCCACGCGCTCTGGTCCGCGAGCAGGTCGGGCAACCCGGGCGATCCGTCGACGGCGAAGTGCATGAGCGAGCCATCCACCCACATCCGCGTCTGCAGGGATCGCAGCACGGCGCTCGCGCGCTCGGCGTACGCCGGATCACCCGTCGCGGTCGCCGCCGCGTAGTACCCCGATGCCGCGAGCGCGTTCCAGCTCGTAAAGATGCGCCGGTCGACGTAGGGCGCCCCGTGCTGGGCACGGCGGGCGGCGTCGAGCGTGTAGTAGTGCTCGTCGGCGTCCTGCGAGCCCGCGAACGCCTCGATGTCCGGCATCCAGAGCGTCGCGTCCATCCAGCGGATGACGTCGCGCACGATGCGGTCGTACCCGGCGCTCGGGAAGAGGCCGTGCGCGTCGGCGTAGATCACGAGCAGCTCCGCGTTGTCCTCGAGCATCTTCTCGTAGTGCGGCACCTCCCACTGCCGCGTCGTCGAGTAGCGGAAGAACCCGCCCTCGACCGCGTCGTGCATGCCGCCCCCGGCCATCGCGCCGAGCGTCTTGTGCAGCATCGTCGCGACGTCGGGATAGGCGTGCCGCGCGAAGTCGTCGATGAGGTAGCGCAGGAGCTTCGGCTGCGGGAACTTCGGCTCGCGGCCGAACCCGCCGTACTGCGGGTCGTACTGGCCGCGGATGAGCGAGCCGACCGTGTCGACGACGTCCCACGTCAGCGTGCCGCGACGCTCGTCCCGCGGGGCCGCCTCCTTCTCGCGCGCCTCGCCCATGCGCGCGAGCAGCTCGTCCTTCTTGTCCTTCCACACGTCGGCGACCTGCGCGAGGTACTGGCGCATCGGCTCGGGCGGGATGTACGTGCCGCCATGGAGGATCTCGCCGTCGGGCGAGAGGAACGCGGTCGTCGGCCAGCCGCCGAGGTTGTAACGGCGGTTCACGTCGGGCCGCTGGTCGTTGTCGACGCGGACGGGGACATACCGCTCGTTCGCCAGGCGGATGACCTCGGGGTCGCTGTAGGAGGTCTCGTCCATGACGTGGCACCAGTGGCACCACACCGCGCTGATCCCGAGGAGCACCGGCTTGTCCTGCTCGCGGGCCTCGCGGAACGCGTCGGGGCCCCATTCCCGCCAGCGGATCTCGCTCGCCCGGTTCGGCCGAGGGGAGAAGTGGAAAGCTCCAGCAGTCACGAAAGCAGTGTGCGGCCAGGCCGAACGGCCCATTTCTAGGGTAGGAATGGGTCCTGCGAGGCCCCCTATCCGGCTACAATCGCCTTAGATACCGGCGGAGGTGAGCGTCTTGGCCATCGAGCAGCAGGAGACCGGGACACAGCAGGCCCTCGTCAGCGTGACGTCCCGGGCCGCCGACAAGCTCAAGGAGATCATCGAGAAGCAGGGCCGCGCTGACCTCGCCCTGCGCGTCTACGTCACGCCCGGCGGGTGCTCAGGGTTCTCCTACGGGATGACCTTCGCCGAGGGGACCGAGGAGGGCGACGCGGTCGTCGATCATGACGGCGTGAAGATCGTCGTCGACCCGATGAGCGCGATGTACCTCAAGGGCTCGGAGATCGACTTCGTCGACGCCCTCATGGGCGGCGGCTTCGCGCTCCGCAACCCGAACGCGACCTCGACGTGCGGCTGCGGCCAGTCGTTCAAGACGGCCGACCAGCAGGGCACCGCGAAGGCCTGCCACCACTAGCACGCGATCGCATCGAAATGACGAAGGGCGGCGAGAGCCGCCCTTCTTCTTTTCCTGCTCGTGCCGGAGCTATGGGTAACGCACGACGACCAGATCGACGGGACGCCAGCCGTCGCGGCCGTCGGGGAGCTGCGCGAGGAGACGATCCGGCGCACGCGGTGACGGCGTCCCGGCGACGTCAATGACCCGCACGAGGAACGGATCGGTCACGCAGTCGGCGAGGTACACGATCTGCGAGCCGTCGGGTGACCACTCCGCGCGAGCGGGACACCGCGCGTCCGAGCGCGCGAGCCCGGTCGCGACCTCGACGGGACCTGAGCGCGTGAGGACAACGAGCTTCGACTCGGGGGCATTGCCCTCGCGGACGAGGACATCGTCCACGCCGGGCCGCCAGCGCGGCTATTCCCGGCATCCCGCTACTGCGTGGTGAGGAGCTCGGCGCTGTCCAGGTGCACGAGCAGGAAGCCGCCCCCGGCGTACGGCTGAACGTTCGTCACCGCGGTCGTGCCGACGAGCACGTCGTACGCGCTGCGCGTGTCGAGCAGGTGGATCTTCCCGGCGTCGCCATCGCGCCACATCAAATAGGGCTCGGAGTACGCGAGGACCCGCGGGTCGGCGCCCGGCATCCTGTAGGCGAGATCCCTCGTCGAACTGTTCCGCGGGTCGAATGCCTGAAGCGCGTTGGCCGCCGTGCGGAGGAGGACCTCATGCGGCGTCACCCATATCGGGATGGAGGAGGACCGAAGCGCGTCGAGCGGCAGGGCGACCCAGCGCCCGTCCACGAGCGCGGACGCGCCCTCGGCCTCCGGCCTGTTCGCGCGGAAGATCGCGATCGAGCCGTCCGGCGAGACAGAGGCCACGCCCGCCAGGCGCGCACCGTCGGGTCCGGGCATGCGGTCGATCGAGCCATCCGGCGCCATGCGGAATACGGTCGAGTCCTTGCCCACGAGCACCCGCCCATCAGCGGACCAGCCCAGCGGGACGGGAAGGCCAACAAAGTCAACTCCGATGACCTTCGAAGCGCCCGTCGTGCGGTCGATGAGCCGGACCGCGGACGGCTGCGTCTGCCCGACCGCGAGCCACTTTCCGTCCGCGGAGAGCGACAGCGCGGGCATCCCGCCGCCTTCGACGTTACCGACGTCGATCGTCCGTCCATCGGCCTCGAGGATCGTGACGGTCACGCTCTTCATCGAAAGCTTCAGGGCAGAAGCGGACGTGTCCAGCCGAGCGATGGCGAGACCGCCATCGGGAAGCCACATGAAGCCGCCGTTCTCCGGCACGTCCGCCGCCTTCGTCAGCGTGGCCGTGATCGCGCCGGGCGGGTAGGCCAGCTTGTAGCGCATCGCACGTGATGGGACCGGCGGCTGGCAGCTCGGCGGTGAGACCTTGTCGACCGCCACACAGACGCCTACACCAGCGGGTTGCTTCGTGATCGCAGCGACGGCCGCCCCGTCGGGCGAGATGCGGATCGACCACGTCCCGATCTCCGCGGGGACGTCGAGACGGCGCGTGTACCACCTCGGCGCTCGCGGCGACGGCGCCTCGGCAACACCGGACTCGTTCCCAGGCTCGCTCGCTCGCTGCTCGTCACCGCGCGGCGCGAGCATCGCGCGGAGATCGCGCGTGGCGATCCCCGCTCCCGCAGCGATGATGACGACGACCCCCGCGAGCGCGAGACGACGGAGGATCACATCAACGGAGACGTGCGACGGACCTCATTCGTTCCGGGACACAGACAGGCGGCCGCGTTCCCCTCAGGCGCGCGGTCGCGTGGCGCGCGTGGGGGGACGGCGTGACGCGGGCCTCTTCCTCTCCTCGTCGGAGACCTGGGGCGGGCCCGCGTTCGGCATCTCGACCGTGCTCGCGCTCGGCGGCGAGCCCTTCCCGCTCGACGCGGCGCGGTACGCCGCGGCGGCCAACCCGGAGACGAATCGCACGTCGTCGTCGGAGATGACATGCAGCCAGCCGCTCTCGCGGTCGAACGTCGGGCGCGCCTCGAACGTCGAGCGCTCGTTGTCCGGCAGCCACAGGCGCGCGCGCAGGGCGCCCGCCCGCTCCTCGAACTGGCCGATCGCGCGGCCGGACACCAGGAACGCGTGGCCCGCCACCGTCCGGCGCTCGCGCACGTCCGTGCCGGCGCGCACGAAGGCCTCGCGCAGGGTGTTCGTGAGGGTCGCGATGTCGGCCCGGTCCACCAGGACCGGAGCATAGCCCCGTACTAGCCTTGGGTCGTGACCAAGACGCTCCTCAGCCTGCGCGTGAACGGCGAGACGCACACCGTCGCCGCGGAGCCGCATCACACGCTGCTCGAGGTCCTCCGCGAGGAGCTTGGCCTGACCGGGACGAAGCACGGCTGCGAGCTCGGCGAGTGCGGCGCCTGCACGGTCCTCGTCGACGGGTTGCCTGTTCTCTCGTGCCTCACGCTGCCGATCGAGCTCGACGGCGCCGAGATCGTCACGGTCGAGGGCCTCGCGAACGGACCGCAGCTGCATCCGCTGCAGACGGCCTTCGCGGAGGAAGCGGCCGCGCAGTGCGGCTACTGCACGCCGGGGATCCTCATGTCGGCGAAGGCGCTGCTCGACCGCACGACGACACCGACGCGCGAGGAGATGGCGCAGGCGATCGCCGGCAACCTCTGCCGCTGCACCGGATACACGGCGATCTACGAGGCGATCGAGAAGGCCGGGACGCGGATGCGGTCATGAGCGAGTTCAGCGTCGTCGGCAAGCGCTCGCCCAAGGTCAACGTGTGGGGCCACCTCACGGGCACCGCGCGCTACGCCGACGACATCATCCTGCCGCGCATGCTGTACGGGCGCCTGCTGCGCTCGACGCAGGCCCACGCGCGCATCACGAAGCTCGACGTGTCGCGCGCGCTCGCGCATCCCGGCGTCGTCGCGGTCTGCACCGGCGCGGACATGCCCGAGCTCATGGGGATCATGCCGTCGACGCAGGACGAGACCGCGCTCGCGGTCGACAAGGTCCGGTACATCGGCGAGCCCGTGGCGGCGATCGCCGCGGTCGACGAGGACACGGCCTACGACGCGCTCTCGCTCATCGACGTCGAGTACGAGCCGCTCGAGCCGATCCTCACCATCGAGGAAGCGCTCACGCGCGAGGACGTGCGCATCCACGAGACCTCGGGACGCCCGGCGAACGTCTTCAAGGACGTGCACCTCGAGTTCGGCGACGTCGAGGCCGGCTTCAGTGAGGCCGACCACATCGAGGACGCCTGGTACTTCTTCGAGGGGAACACGCACGCGCCGATCGAGACGCATTCGAGCGTCGCGTCGTACGACGGCGACGGGAAGCTCACCCTCTGGACGAGCACGCAGGTCCCCCACTACCTGCACCGCGAGCTCGAGAAGGTCCTCGGCATCGCCCGCGCGCGCGTGCGCGTCATCGCGACGCCGAACGGCGGCGCGTTCGGGGGGAAGAGCGATCCGTTCGCGCACGAGTTCGCCGCGTGCTGGCTCTCGATGCGCACGAAGCGCCCCGTGAAGTTCACGCTCGACCGCGAGGAGGTCTTCTACGCGCACCGCGGCCGCCACCCCGTGCTCATGCATCTCAAGGTGGGCGCGCGGAAGGACGGCGAGCTCACGGCCGCGCACTTCCAGAGCTACCTCGACGGCGGCGCGTACGCCTCCTACGGCATCGCGACGACGTACTACACCGGCGCGCTCATGACGGTCACGTACCGCCTGCCCGCGTACAAGTTCGACGGCGTGCGCGTGTACACGAACAAGCCGCCGTGCGGGCCGAAGCGCGGCCACGGCACGACGCAGCCGCGCTACGCGTTCGAGTGCCACCTCGACAAGATCGCCCGCAAGCTCGACCTCGACCCGGTCGCCTATCGCCAGCGCGTGCTGCAGCCGCCGAACAGCCGCACCGTGAACGGCCTGCGCATCACGTCGATGGGCCTGGGGCAATGCCTCGACGAGGTGCAGCGCGCGACGCGGTTCTCGGAACGGCACCGACAGCTGCCGCGCGGGAAGGGCATCGGCGTCGCGGGCAGCGCGTACATCTCCGGCGCGGGCCTGCCGATCTACTGGAACGAGATGCCCCACTCCGGCGCGTCGGTGAAGATCGACCGCGGCGGCGGCGTGACGGTGTACTGCGGCACGTCCGAGATCGGGCAGGGGTCCGACAACGTCCTCGCGACCGTGACGGCCGAGCAGCTCGGCGTGCTCCCCGAGGACGTGCACGTCGTCTCGGGCGACACGTCGCTCGCGCCGGTCGACCTCGGGTCGTACTCGAGCCGCGTCACGTTCATGGCGGGGAACGCGGTGCGCCAGGCCGCCGGCCGCCTGCGCGAGCTCATCGTCGCGGCGCTGGCCGAGAAGTGGGGCATCCCGGCCGACCGCGTCGCGCTCGCGTATCGCAAGGCCTACGACCTCGCGGACCCGTCGAAGGCGGTCTCGTTCGCGGAGGCCGCGGTGCTCGCCGAGTCCGTGCACGGGACGCTCGTCTCGGTCGGCTCGTACAAGCCCCCGCGCGGGATCGGCGGCGACTACAAGGGAGCGGGCGTCGGCCCGACGCCCGCGTACTCGTACCAGGCCGCCGTCGCGGAGGTGAGCGTCGACCTCGAGACCGGCGTCGTGACGGTCGAGCGCATCACGGAGGCCCACGACTGCGGCCGCGCGCTCAACCCGCCGAGCGTCGAGGGGCAGATCGAGGGCTCCGCGTACATGGGGTACGGCGAGGCCATCGCGGAGGAGCAGGTGTTCCGCGGCGGCCTCCACAAGAAGCCGTCGCTCCTCGAATACAATCTGCCGACCTCGCTCGACACGCCCGAGATGCGCGCGATCATCGTGGAGACCGTCGACGCGGAGGGGCCGTTCGGCGCGAAGGAGGCGGGCGAAGGCCCGCTCAACCCGGTCATCCCGGCGATCGCGAACGCGGTGTACGACGCCATCGGCGTCCGCTTCGACGAGACGCCGATCACGGCGGCGAAGGTGCTCGACGCGCTGCAGAAGAACAAGGAGCGCGTCGGCCCCGACGGGCTCGGCTCGCAGAAGGACCAGAAGGGCGCGCTCCGCCGCCTCAGCGCGAGCACCGCCGCGCGCGAGAAGAAGCGCACGCCCCCGGTGGGGACGCGCTGATGCTGCGCCTGCCCCGCTTCAAGATGGAGGTCCCGCGATCGAGCGCCGAAGCCGCGCGCATGCTCCGCGAGCTGGGCGCGCAGGAGCAGGACAGCGCGACCGTCGGCACGCCCGGCCTGCGGGTCATGGTCGTCGCCGGCGGCACCGACCTCTATCCGAACATGAAGCGCCGCCAGTTCACGCCCGAGGTGCTCGTGTCGCTGCGGAAGGCCGAGGCGCGCGACGTGCGCGCCGATGGCCCGGCGACCGGCATCACGATCGGCGCGGGGGCGTCGCTCACCGCGGTCGCCGAGCATCCCGTCGTCCGCGCGCGCTACCGCGCTCTCGCCACGGCCGCCGGCCTCG
>DASWDY010000159.1:0-6434 GCA_036395035.1 Candidatus Limnocylindria bacterium | reverse complement strand
CGTGATGCAGCAGAAGCGCTCCGTGCCGTCGCCGGTCG
This sequence comes from Candidatus Limnocylindria bacterium, assembly GCA_036395035.1. Taxonomy (GTDB): domain Bacteria; phylum Chloroflexota; class Limnocylindria; order P2-11E; family P2-11E; genus JACPOT01. The sequence goes on along the minus strand of DASWDY010000159.1, from coordinate 6,396 downwards.
TGATGCGCACGACCGCGCGGCGCGAGCGGTCGCCGCCGACGGCGCTCGCGAGGTATCCGCCGCTACGCTCGACGCCCGCGTGCACCTCGTGGATGTCGCTCGCGGGGACGGCGCCGGTGACCTCGAAGTAGAGGCCGGCGCGCGGACCTGGCGACGCCGCGGGCACCGAGCCGTCCGCGTTCAGGACCGTGACCTCCCAGAACACGCCCGCGTCCTCCATCCACGTCGCACCCTCGACGAGCGGGCGGATGCCGAGGCGATACGTGCCGGGCGCCGCGGGGGCCTGCACCGTGAACTGGAACCACGCGATCTGCCCCGGACCGACGTACGCGTGCGGCTGCGATGCGACGCGGTCGTAGCGCGGCCATCCGGTGTTCGGCGATCCGCGCTGGCCGTCGCCGCCGAGGACGCTCGGCTGATCCTGCCCCGGCTCGCCCGCCCAGGTCCCGAGGTACGCCGCCCGCCCCATGACGCCCTGGTACCACCCGAGCGATCCGCTGTTCCGGTACGCGACCACCGCGGTCGCGCGATCGCCCGCGCAGAGGCGCATGTATCCCGACTGCCCGTACCACGCGGCGTGGTAGCCGGCGATCCCGCCCGGCACCGACGCGGGCGGCGGGATGCCGGGGCCGGTGGAGGACGCGCACGTCGCGGCGGCGGGCACGCTCGGGAGCGCGCGCTCGGTCGGTAGTGCGATCGTGGAGATGGCGAGCGCGAGCGCGAAGAGGACCCTCATCTACGAGCGGAACCCGCGATGCGGACCGCCGTTACGCCGCGACGGCTCCGCTGGCTAGCGACACCAGCGGACCTAGGGGAACTGCGTAGGGTCGAAGCGTTCGCGATCCTGCTTCTCGTGCTGAAGAGCGACGAGCCACACCGCCCCGCTCTCGTCCGCCGGGTCGTAGTGGTACCAGACGAGATACGGCAGACGTCCACCGATCGGGACGACCCGGAGGACGCGCGCAGACCGGGTCGTGGCGGCGAGCTCGCCGATGCCCGGATGCGCCGAGAGTCGCCGGCGCAAGAGGGCGAGCGTCGACCGAAGACGTTCGATGTGCTCGCGACGACCGTGGCGCGTGAGCCAGCGCACCTGTGCCACGACGTCTTCGGTGAACCGCACATGGAGCCTGACCGGTCGAGCCCTAGCGACGGGCGGCCTCGCTCCTCCGCCGAGCTTTCTCGAGCGCCTGGTCGAAGATCTGTTCGATCTCCTCCCAGGACGACTCCTTCGCCTCGCCTCGTTCGACTTCGGCGGCGTCCTCGAGCGCACGTGCGAGCTGCCATTTGCGTGCGCGCGCCAGCTGCCGATCCTCTTCGAGCTGCGAGAGGCGTTCGAGGGCGAGCGTGCGCACCGTCGACGAGACTCCGAGACCGCGGCGACGCGCTTCCGCCTGGAGGCGGTCTCGGTGTTCGCCGCTCACGGCGACGCTGACGGGACCTTTCGACCGCGGCGTGCGCTTCCGTAGCGCCATAGCGGTTTTCACTATAGCCACGCATCGGCCGGTCCTTGCGGGCGGGAGATCCGAGGGCTAGAGACGCTCCAGCGCGCGAAGGACGTCGCGGTACAGCGCGACCTGCGCGGCGTGGTCCATCCCGTACCACGGGACGGTGAGCCCGATCTGATCCGCGTGCGCCGACCACCGCGCGAGCGCTGCGGGAAGGTCGTCGAGCGTGGTCGCGGCGAGCTGGTCGAGGACGCGATCCTCGACGATCTTCGCGGCATCGGTGCGCCGGCGCTCGGCGATCGCCGCGATGACCCGGTCCATCTCGGCCTTCAGGCCGGACTCGTCGAGCACGCGGCGGTACGTCGGCACGCAGTACACGGTCATGTACTGCGCGAGGCTGGCGCGGTCGCGGCCAACGACGAGCGGGAGCATCACCGGCGGCGCGGATCGGCCGGCGCGCGCGGCGCCCCTCGCGAGGGCGGGGCGCAGCACATCGTCGAGGTAGCGCGGCGTGCAGAACATGTGGGCCGCGAAGCCGTCGGCGACCTCACCGGCAGCGGCGGTCATCACCGGATTCACGCCGGCGACGTAGACGGGGATCTCGGGCCACGGGTCGTCCGCGCCGGGCGAGAAGACGGGCTGGCGCACCGAGTAGAACTCGCCCTCGTAGCGGCCACGCCCCTTTCGATACGCGTCCCAGCACGCGCGGACCGCGCGGACGTAGTCGCGCAGGCGCGGCGCCGGGCGGTCGAGGTCGACGCCGAAGCGCGAGAGCAGCGTCGGCCCCACCTGCGAGCCGAGCCCGAGGATGAATCTGCCGCCGGACCAGCCCGCGAGATCCCATGCGGCCTGCGCCGTCGCGGGCGGCGTACGCGCGAACGCGACCGCGACGTCGATCCCGACCGTGACGCTCTTCGTCGCGCGCAGCGCCGCGGCGCTGACGAGGTATGGATCGCGGCGCAGGTCGGTGACCCACACGCCTGACGCGCCCGCGGCCTCGGCCTCGGCGGCGAAACGCTCGGCCTCGGCCATCGTCGTGTTCGCCGGCAGTCCGACACCCGGTCGCATCGCGCGCCACGGTAGAGGTAGCGAGAGGCCCCGGCCTTTCGGCCGGGGCCTTCGTGAAGGTAGATGGGGGGCGTGACTAGGCTCGATTACCTCGCACGGTGACGAGCTTCGTGGCCGAGTTGTTCGACTCGTCCGACTCGGGGACCGCGTCGTTCGGGTCGACGACGACCCGGATGACGAAGTCGCCCTTCAGGCCCTTCGTGTTCCAGCCGACGCTCGCGGTCGTGGTGCCGCCGGCCGGGACGTCGACGATGCGGTCGTTCCCGACCTGCTGGCCGTTCACGTAGAACCGGACGGCGACGCCGGGCGCGTCGCTCTTGCCGGTGTTGTGCACGGTCGCGGTGATCTGCGTGTCCTCCTTGCTGCCGGTGACCTTGATGTCGCCCGACGTCACGGAGAGATCCGCGTTCTGACACTCGCCGAGCGTGTACGTCCCGGCCGCGGACGAGTCCTGGCCCGATGTCAGCGTGCCGGGCACGGCGACGCCGGCCGAGCCGATGATCCCGCTGAGCGTCGCGCCGACGCCCGGGTTCAGCACCTTGCTCGCGGCGATGGTCATCGTGATGGTCCCGTCCTTCTTGAACGAGCCCGCCTCGGGCGTCCCGAGCGCGGTGAACGTGCCGGGAACGAGCGTGCCGTAGCTGAAGGTCGGTTCACCCGCGGGACCCTGCGTCATCTGCACGTAGTAGCTCGTATTCGCCGGGGCACCCGGCGGGATGAACTGGACGCGCCAGTAGGAGTCGGGCGGGACCGTGTCGAGGCTGTCGACCTTGAGACGGAAGGTGATGTTCGGAAGGTCGCGGCCGCCGAACGTCGGGAAGAGACCGCTGACGCCGACCTCGCGCACGTTGTGCGGCGCGAGGACGTTGATCTCGGACGGGTCGGTCGCGACGGTCGTGTCGGGGATGAAGCACGCCTGCGCCGGCGCGGCGCCCCGCGCCTTCACGGCGACGGGGAAGTGCTGCGCCGGGAGCGACGCGTCGCTCGGTGTGAGGACGACCTCGCCGAACGACCAGAAGCCCGGCGTGAGCGCGGTGTTCGTCGCGGTCATCGAGAGCTGCTGCGTCGCGGGCAGCAGGCCGCCCGCGCCGATGGTGAACGTGGCGGGGCTCGCGCCGAGCGTGAAGCCCGCGCCCGGACGCGCCGTCACGGTCCAGGTGACGGAGGTGGCCGCCGCGCTCGCGACGGTGCGCGTCCACGAGCACGTCGTGCGGCAGTCGTCGTTCGCGAGGCTGGCGAGGTTGAGGCCGCGCGCGCCGGCCGCGCCGGCGAACGCGGGGTTCGCGGCCTGGTACGCCGCGACGCTCTCGTCCAGGGTGAGGCCCGCCTTCGCGGCGCGCGCGACGTTGATGCGCCCGCCGCCGCGGTCGAACGGGTCGGCCGGAGTGGTGTGGTCCTCCTTGGTGACGGCGACGGTCTCCTTGCCGCCGTCGGGCGTCGTGAAGCCCGTCGACATGAGCGCGGACTTCACCTGATCGGGGGTCCAGTCGCGATGCGCGGCGCGCACGAGCGCGCCGGCGCCCGCCGCGTGCGGGCTCGACATGGAAGTGCCCTGGATCATCGCGTACTCCGGCGTGTTCGCCGGGCCCGCGTGCGCGTTGAACGCCGCGAGGATCGCGACGCCCGGCGCCGTGACGTCGGGCTTGATGACGTTGGGCGAGGTCGCGTCGGGACCGCGGGAGCTGAAGCCGGCCATGCGGTCGGCGAGCGCGGTGCTCTCTTCGAGGACCGTGCCGACGATCGTCGCGATGTGGCCGGTGCCGCTCGCCATCCACGCGCGCAGTGACGCGCCGTCCCACTCGCCGATCTGCACGGCGGGGAGGACGTGGCCGTCGGCGACGACGCTGTTCTTGTATCCGGCCTGGCTGATCAGGACCATGCCGCTGCCGCCGCCGTCCTTCACGTTCTGGCCTTTGGCGACGCGGCCGATGACGCCCTGCGTGCAGACGACGATCATCCCGGCGATCGCCGCCTTCTGCGTGTCGGCGAATGGGTCGCACAGCTCGTTGCCGATGGCCTTCGCGTCGACGAGCGGGAGCGGGCCGATCCCCGCCGCCTCGGTCATGCCGACGATCTCCGCGTGCGCGCTCGCGCCGCCGGTGAGCTGCACGCGGCCGGTCGGACGCCGGTCATGCGTGCTCGCGCCGACCGCGAGGACCCACGGCGAGTTCGCCGGGCGACCCATCGTCGACGCGTTCGGCCCGCTGTTGCCGGCCGACGCCGCCACGAAGACCCCCGCGGCGCGGGAGCCGTAGAAGGAGAGGCCGAGCGGGTCCTGCCACGGGTCGGTCGAGCCGCCGCCGATCGAGAAGTTGATGACGTCGACGACGTCGGCCGTGGCCGCGTCGATGGCGGCGATGAGCGCGTTCAGCGGGCAGCCGCCGAGGACCGGCAGCGCGCCCGCGAAGCATGCCTTGTACATGATCACGTTCGCGTGCGGCGCGACGCCGCTGATGCGGCGCGGGCCGATGGTGATCGTGGGCGCGTACAGCGTCGCGTCGACGACGTTGCCGGCGACGGTGCTCGCGGTGTGGCTGCCGTGCCCGACGTCGTCCTCGCCGCTGGTGCCGTTGATGAAGTCGTACATGCCGATGAGCTTGTTGTTGCACTTGCCGCTCGCCGCGCAGAGGCCGAACGGGCGTCCGCGCGGGTTCGTGTACTTGAAGCCGTCGACCGGGCCGGGATCGGCGAACGACGGGTGGTCGCTGTTGATGCCGGTGTCGATGATCCCGGCGACGATCCCCTCGCCCATCGTCCCGGCGACGCCGGCCGTGCCGGACCAGACGTCGTCGGCATCCATCCACTTCGGGCCGTTGTCGGTGAGCGGCTCGAGGATCTCCTGCCGGTGCACCGACGCGACGCCCGGGAGCGCCGCGACGGTCGCGGCCTCGGCCGGGCTCAGCGTGGTCGAGAGGCCGAAGATCGCGTACGAGTACGCGAACGTGACGCTCACGGGCCGCGCGAGCGCGACGGTCATCGCCGCCACGAGCGCGGTGCGCTGCGCGTCGAGGTACGCGAGGTACGCCTGGCTCGCGGTGCTCGTCGGATCGAGGCGCGCCTCACCGCGCGCTTCGGGGTTCGTCGCGTCGAGGCCGACGATCGCGCCGCGGTAGAGCGCGAGCGGCGCGTCGGTCCCGATGACGACGTGCTCGGCCGGCGCGGTCGAGAGCGGCAGCGTCGCGGGCGTCCCGCTCGCGACGGCGGCGTCCGCGCGCGACGGTAAGCCCGCGGGCGAGATCGCGAAGAGGACGAGGAGAAGGACGGATGTCGAGCGGAGCATCTTCTTCATGACCAGATCATCCGAGCAGGCGAGGGGCCACTCGAGTCAAAGATCGGTGAACGAGGGCCCGCTTCCGGTCAATGGATGGTCAACAGGCGGTAGCGGAACGGTCGCTGCTCGCGCGGACCCTATGCTCTTGACGGCGCCGCGGGCCTCGTCAGGCGCTTCTTCGTCGCAGTCCCCAGCGCGTACGCGTCTGCCAGTTCGACGTGACGAAGGACGCGGCCATCTCCGCCGTGACCGCGTCAGCGTGCTGTGAGCGCGACTCGCCGAGCCACTTGACGCGCCGCGCGAGCAGGCCTCCGGCGAGGACGAGCGTGACGGCGATGCCGAGCGCCGCGTTCGCGATGACGCTCGCGATCGCCACGAGCGCGGCCGCGGCGGCGGCGCGAGCACATTCGCGCGCCGCCCAGCGCGAGCGCTCGGCGGCCATGAACAGCAGCGCGGCGATCCGCTCCTGGCTGAGCACCATCGGACGCACGTTCGAGCTCGCCATCGTGGGAACCTCCTGATCTTTTCTCGCGATCATCCTCGGACGACGACCTGCCAATACACGCCGTAGTCCTCCATCCACTGCGCGCCCTCGATGAGCGGACGGATGTA
>DASWDY010000158.1:0-2030 GCA_036395035.1 Candidatus Limnocylindria bacterium | reverse complement strand
CGACCTCGAGCGCGACATCGGCAGCTCGCTCTGGGCGGGACTGCTCGCGGTCCAGGGCGCCGACGATCCTCTCGGCCGCCGCGCGACGGCGGCGCTCGTCACGGCGCTCGCGGACCTCCGCGGCACCGTCGCGACGCTGCGTCAGGGCCTGCCGCCCGTGTCGTCGCTCGTCCAGGCGGTCGAGCGCTACGGCGAGGCGTACGGCCTCGCCATCGAGCACGACGACTTCCCCGGCGAGGACGCGCTCCCGCCGACCGACCGCAGCGCGCTCATCGCCGTCATCCGCGAGGCGCTCGCGAACGCATCGATCCACGGCCGCGCGCGCCGCGCGCGCGTTCAGGCGGGGCGCAGCGACGACGGGCTCCTCGTGCTCATCGTCGAGGACGACGGCCAGGGGGCGGGCCAGGACGACATCGATCGCGCGCGCACGCGCGGCGGGCTCGGCCTCGCCGCGATCGAAGGCCACGCCGTCGCGCGCGGCGGGACGATGACGCTCTCGCGCTCGGAGCTCGGCGGCCTGCGCGTGGAGGTCGCGATCCCCGCGATGTGACCTACGCGCCGCCTTCGCGCGCGGAGCCCTTCCGGCGGGCGTCGCGGCGCCGCAGCAGCTCGAGCAGCGCGTCCGCACCACTCTCCACGGCATGCGTGTCGAGCTGCCAGCCGCGAGGCACGCGGACCTCGTCCCGCGTGACCGCCAGGAGACGCGCGCGCACGAGCAGCGGGAGGCGGTCCGGCGACAGCCACTGCAGATGCCGCGCGTCGATGAACACGATCTGCGGCCACACCCGGCTCGCGAACGCCTCCGCGACGCTGCGGAGGACGACCGGCGAGAAGCCCGCGGCGTCGAGCTGTCGCTCCATCTCCGCCGCGAGCTCCCCGTCCCACGTGACGACCGCGACGCGCAGCGACGGGATCGCCGTCGGCGCGGTCGGCGTGAGCGGAGCGGCCGGCGCGCGCGCGAGACCCGGCCGGCCCCACTGGACGCGCGGTGCCGCGGGCGCGACGGGCGCGGCCGCGGCCGGCGTCGCCTTCGCGAGCGCCTGCGCGATCAGCTCGGCCTGCCGCTCGAGCGACTCCTCACTGATCACCGTCTCGCGCTGCGCGGGCGCGATGACCGACGCGAGCCGGCGGCGCGCCGCTCGCAGCGGCTCGAAGACGACGTAGACAGCGACGACCCCCACCTCGAATGCCGCGAGCGTCCAGCGGAACGCGAGGTTCGTGACGCCTGGCTTGAATGTGTCGAAGAGGTGGTTCGTGACCTGGATCTGGAGCAGGCTGAAGCTCGCGACGGCTGACTCCGTGCGCGCCGGCTGCACCTGGACGAGCAGGTCGTTCAGCACGCGGCCCGTCATCCAGGTCGCGACGATGTCCTGGATCGCCGTGAAGGTGATGAGCAGCTGCAGGAAGCCGTCCTGGACGACGGCGTCCGAGATGCCGGACGTCGAAAGGCCGACGAGCGCGAGGAACAGGACGATCCCGATCCCGCGCGTCGTGGCGCCACGGATGAAGCGGCCGAACGGCGCGAGCGGTCCCGCGCGGACGCTCTCCGGGATCGCCGCCACGACCGGATCGATCGCGAGGCGCAGGAGCGTCCCGATGAGGTTGACGAAGAGGAAGACGATGCCGCTCGGCAGGACGACCGCGACCGCGAGGTAGAACGCGAGCGAGATGGACCCGGCGACGGTGACGAGGAGGTCGAGCATCCGCCGGCCCTAGGCGCCCGAGGCCGGGAGCCGGGTCATGAGGTCCTGCGTCGTCGTGAGGCCCTCGCTCACGAGGCGGAGGCCGGCCTCACGCACGGTGAGGAGGCCGCCGCGCGACGCGATCTCGCGCGCCTCCTCGATCTTCGCGCCGCGCTCGATCGCCGAGCGCAGCTCCTCGCCCGGGATGAGCAGCTCGAACGCGGCGACGCGACCGCGGCGGCCCGTGCCGTTGCAGCGCGAGCACCCGCGCGCGACGTACACGCGGTCCGACGGAAGCCCCGACTGCCGCAGGAGCGCGGACTCGATCATCGCGGGCTGCGTCGCGAC
>DASWDY010000157.1:0-1867 GCA_036395035.1 Candidatus Limnocylindria bacterium | reverse complement strand
CGACCTCGAGCTCGCGCGGGGTCAGCTGCCGCCCGCGGCGCGCGCTCACCGCCCAGCCGCGCAGGCCGTGCGCGGTGGCCCACCCGCGCAGCTGTTCGAGATACCACTTCGCGTCGACAGCGCGCCACATGGCCATGACGGTGCCGAGCTCCTTCTGCGCTGCCGCCGCGTCCTCCGTGGCGAGCAGCTCGGCGCGCCGTAGGCGCGGGATCGTACGCGCGAGCAGCGTCGCGCCGCGCCGCTCGAAGCCCACCGCGGAGCGCGCGAACGCGTCGAGCGCCTCCTCCCGGCGGCCCCCGCGCGATGCGCGCTCGCCCGCGGCATACGCGCGGCGGCCCTCTGCCGTGCTGGATTCGATCGGATGACGCCGTGCGCAGCGCTCGATCCACTCCTCGACCGCGGCGTCGTCGTGCGAGGCGACGGCCGCGGCGAGCGCCGCGGTCGCGGCGGTGTTCACGAACTCGCGGGTCATCTGGGCGCCCAGCGCACGCGCGACGTATCCGGCGGTCTCGAGCGCCGCCTCATTGTCCCCCGCGAGATGGAGGATCTCCGGCGCCAATGCCATCGGCTGCGTCCCGAACAGCGTCTTGACGCGCTCGTGGGTGCGCAGCACGTCCGCCCGGAACGCCGCCGGTCCCTCGCGCGCGACGCCGACATAGGCGCGGATCATGGCCGCGACAGGGCTCTGCGCGAACGGCGGGAAACACATCTCGTCGATGAGATCGAGCGCCTCGTCCCAGCGCGCGTCGAAGAACAGCGCCATGAGACGCAGCTCGAATTGGCGATCGGTCATCCCGCCGTCCGCCGTTCCGAGCGCGAGCGCACGTTCGACCTCCCTGATCTCGTCTTCGGGTGCGCTCGAGCCGACCAGGCAGAGCCACAGGTTCGTGAGGCTCCGCAGCACCGCGAACGCAGCGGAGTGCTCGCGCGCGAGCGCGAGCCCGGCTCGGATCCGTTCGATCCCGTCGAGCCGACCCTCGGAGACCATTCGCGTGCCGAGCGAGACGAGCCCGCTGGCGACGAGCACGGGTAGGTCGTGTTCGCGTGCGAGCTCGATCGCGCGCTCGGCGATCGCGCTCGCGTCAGGGTCTCCGGCGAGCATCGCGATCCGCGCGAGCTGGGTGTGCGCCGCGGCGAGGTCCGCGCCGGATCCGGACGCCTCCAGCAGCAGGATCCCATCGCGGACGATCGGCATGCCCGCGCGGTCGCTCCGCAGCCCCCGCCACACCCCGGCCATCACCATCGACAGCGCGACGTCCCGCTCGTCTCCGGCGCGCCGGGCGTGGGCGAGGCTCTCTTCGATGAGCGGCAGCCGACGTGCCGGATCCTCCTGGGCCCAGGCGTAGCCGCGAAGCATCTCGGCCCGGTCCGGATGGTCGGCGGGCGCCAGCGCGAGCGCCCTTTCGAGATGCATCGCGACCACGGCGTTGGTCGTGATGGGGATCAATTCGCCGAGCACCGCGCCATGGCTCGATGCGCGCACCGCCATGAGGTGGTATCGCGTCGCGCGCTCCGCATCGCCTGCCGCATCGAAGTGACGGGCGAGCTCGTCCGAGATGGACGGTCGGTCGGCCTCGGGGGTCGCTGCTTCCAGCGCGAGCGCGACCGCGCGGTGGATGTCCTGACGCTCCGGGCCGATGAGCTCCGCGAGCAGAGCGTCGCGGAGGAGCGCGTGGCGGAACGCGTATGAGGGACCGTCGGGCCGCTCCTCGACGAGCTGCGCTTGGATGCCCGCACGGAGCGCTCCGATCACGGCTTCGCGCGAGCTGCCGGTCACGCGGACGAGGAGGTCGAACGGGGACCGCTGGCCGATGACCGCCGCGCTCGAAAGGATCCGCCGTGCGTCGTCGGACATGAGCGCAAGGCG
>DASWDY010000156.1:0-9719 GCA_036395035.1 Candidatus Limnocylindria bacterium | reverse complement strand
TGGTAGCCGATGCCCTTCACCTCGACGGTGATCGGCGTCCCGACGGGTCCGCTCGTCGGCGTGATCGTCGTGACCATGTCGACGTCGAACAGGCTCTTGTTGCGGATGACCTTCTGCGCGTCCACGACCATGACGTCGTGCCCGTAGCCGAAGCCGCGCGGCACGGCGAACGTCGCGGCGAAGGCGCCGGCGCCGTCGGTCGTGACGCTCTGCAGGACGTTCTCGATGACCTTGCCCTCGCGGCCGACGTACTTGCTCTTATCCTCCGAGAGCTTCCACTGCATCTTGCCGGTGGTCCACACGAGGTCGTACTTCGTCTGCGGGCTGAGCCCGCTCGCCGTCGCCGCGACCTTCGTGTCCCATGGACCGTGCGCCGGCTCGACGGCGAACTTGCCGGTGACCTCGAGGAGCGGCTGCGATGCCGCGGCGGACGGCGCGGCGCTCGCCGCGGTCGACGGCTTCGCGGTCGGCGCCGGCGCGATCTCGGGCTGCTGGCTCGCGGCGCTCCGCGGCTGGCCGGCGCACGCGCTCGCGATGAGCGCCGCGGCGGCAAGGACGAGCGCGATCTGGCGCGGTCGTGAGGTCATGTGACGCCCTCCCATTCGGCCCGTAGGCACCGACGATCGTCGGGGGCCGGGCCACCCGGGCCCTAGGGTCGTTGGTCCCGCGGGGACCGGGACGCGTCCCGGCGGGCGTGGGACCCGGGGCCTCAGCGCACGAGGAGGGTCGCGATCATCCCGAGCTCGCGGTGCGTCGGGATCGTGCAGTGGACCACGTACGCGCCGCCGCTCGCGAGCGACCGGATCGTCGCGCTCCCGCTCTGCCCCGGATGGAGGAGCACGCGAACGCCGAAGTCGTCGACGACGAGGTCGTGGTCGACCTTGCCGGCGTTGCTGATGGCGAGCCGGAGCGGTCGCCCCGCGGGCGCTTCGATGAGCTGGGTCCCGTACGAGTACTCGGTCATGACGACGTCGATCGTCGCCGGCTCAGGGCTCGCCGCGCTCGCCGCGCAGGCGGTCAGCACGGCCGCGAGGGGGATGGCCCCGAAGCGCGCGCTCGTCATGCGACCTCCTTCGATCGATGCCGGGACGGGCGGGATCGCTCCCGCCCGTCCCGGTGTTCGCTACGGCGCGGTGATGAGGAACGCGAGCCGGAAGATCGGCATCCGCTCGCCCGGGTGGTCGGCGACCGCGGTGAGCTGCGGCATCTTGTAGTTGTCGGGGAGCTTGTCCTCCCCGTCGTAGATGCCGGGATAGAGGTCGATGAAGTGCCAGCCCACGTCGCCGGAAACCCGGAACGGGATCTTCACGTTGCCGCCGGTGTTGAACGAGCATGAGTACCCCGCGTACGCGTTGTCGTACACGAGGTGGTAGATCTTGCCCGTGTCCGTCGTGTAGATGCCGTTCAGCTGGATGGTGAACTGCGTCCCTGACGGGCCGCGCGTCACCGGCAGGGGCTGCACCGAGGGCTGGATCGCGAAGGTCGTCGTCGCGAGGACCTGATCGCCCGCGCGCGCCACGATCTTGTGGACCCCGCCGGCCTCGTCGGGGACGGCCATCTCCCACGTGAGCGCACCGGAGGCCCCGGTGCGGACCTTCCCGAGCGGCACGGCGGTCTCGGCCCGCGCTCCGGCGACGGCGTCGACGCCGCCCGCGTTGTACCAGACGAGCTCGATCTCGGTGCTCGGCCGAAGGCCGCTCGCGCGGAGTGTGGCCCTCGATCCGACGACCCCGCCGTTCGGCTCGGACCAGAAGGTGCCGCGGTCCGGCAGCTTCGCGGTCGTGTCGGCGACCGTCTGCGTCACGACGGACGGTGGCAGCACGGCCTCGCCTTCCGTCACGGTGAACGGGATGCGCCAGGTCGGACGATCGGGCTGCGGCGAGTCCTGCGGATTGAGATAGGGCATGCCGTACGCGCCGTGGATGACCGTGACGATGTGGGTCCCCGGACGGCCCGTCGCCGGGATGACGGCCTCCGCCGAGCCCTTGGTCGTCACCGCGGACAGCCAGCCGGTGAAGGCGTTGTCGTAGCTGACGAGCCAGCTGTTCTGAAGCGTCCGGTACCCGATCCCCTTCACCGCGATCGTGATGGGTGTGCCGGCCGGCCCGCTCGTCGGGCTGAGAGTGAGCTCCATGTCCACGTCGAAACCGAGCTTGTTCAGGACCTCGTCGCCCTTGACGACGAGCAGGTCATGCTGGAATCCGAATCCGCTCGGCACCGTGAAGGGCACGCTGAAGGCGCCGCTCACGTCCGTTGTCGCTGCCGCGACCTTCTTGCGGATCTCGGTGAACTGACGGCCCTTCACGAGGACCTTGTCGTCGGTGAGCTTCCACGACGCTTCGACGTCGAGCCACACGAGATCGTAGGAGGTCGCGGGCGCGAGACCGGTGGCGGAAGCGGTGACGAGCGTCCCGGCGGGCGCGTGCGCGGGCTTCGCCGAGAACTTGCCGACCGGGATGAACGGCTTGATCGAGGGTGACGTGGCTGGTGCCGCCGCGGGCGCGGACGCCTTGGGCACAGCGGCCTGCGGCTGCGCGGTGGTGGGTGCTGCCTGGGCGCACGCCGCGGCTACGAGCGTCGTCGCCGCGAGCGCCATCCCGAGACGCGCGATGCGCTCGTGACCTGGCATGTGCTGCTCCTTTCGGACTGGAAGGGGTGCCTGCGAGCCGGTACGGTCGCGGCACCCCCTCCGTCTGCGACGAGTCCTGTGATGGCCTTACTTCGCGGTGTGGCTCTCCGGGTAGTCCTCGCCCTTCTTCGTGATGATCAACTGCGCGGGGCCGACCTTGAACTGCTCGAAGGTGCCCGAGCGTCCCTCGAGGTCGGTCGCCTTCAGCAGCACGTTGAACGCTCCGGTCGGGTAGTCGGCCGGGACGGTGAAGCCGACGGCCCACAGGAAGTCGGCCGGGTTCTCTTTCGTCCCGCCGTGACCGGCGTACTTGAGGCTGTCCTTCTTCCCGTCCGGGTACGTGATCGTGAACTCCTTGATCGCCTTGTCGTCCATGTACTTGCCCGTCGCGGGATCCACGACCTTCATCCGCCACACGATCCGGCCCGTCTGCGGGAACCGGCTCTGCTGAGTGCAGTGGACGCCCGGTGCGGTCGTGAGGATCTCGACGGGGTTCAGGCCCAGGTTGCCGCGGATCGTGTCACCGACGATGACGAGGAACTGCGGCTTCGCCGGCGCGGCCGGTGTGGCCGCCTGGGCCTGGGTCGCCGCCGGCGCCGCGGTCTGGACCGCCGCCGTCGACGCGCTCTCGCCCGTGCCCGTCCCGCCACAGGCGGCCGCGAGCAGCAAGGCAGCGACGCCGATCGCGAGGATGCGCAGATGCAGCTTCATGAGACTCCCTCCTCTTTTTGGGGCGCGAGGTCGCGGCCGCTACGCAGGATCCCGCGTGCGGTGCCGAGGATCGCGAATGCAAGGAGCGCCCAAACGGCCAGGACGAGCGCCCCGACACCGAACGGGACCGCGGCGCTGAACGCCGCGAGCGGAGCGGGCTCTGGCCGGTACGCCCGGGCGGCGACGGTCGCCTCGAAGGTCGTGCGGCCCTCCGAGCCGATGAAGTGGTCCTTCCTGGCGGACCGAGCGACGATCTCGTGCGTGCCGAGGCGCGCGGGCAAGTAGGTGAACGACGTGTCCCCCTGGCCGTCCGTCGTCGCCGAGCCGATGTACATCTCGCGATCGCCGAAGAGCTCCACCTTCTCGTAGAAGCGGACCGTGGCCTCGTTCACCGGCTTGCCGTCGGCCGTTCGGAGGCGGACGTTCAGCACGTAGCCCTTCTCGAGCTTCGCGCTCGCGGTCGCGGTCACCTCGCAGATCGCTTTGACGTGGTCCGCGAGCGCCACGTTGCCGAACGTGAGCGTGAGCGCGAGCGTCGCGATCAGCGCGATCCCTGGACGTCGCATGTCAGTCCTCCCCTCCCGCGAAGGCCGGGGCCCGCCGGGTCACCGCGACCTCGTGCGTGCCTTCGACCTCGTCCATCTCGTGGATCGACATCACCGGGAAGAACCGGAAGAAGACGATGAGCATGAGCGGGATGGCGGCGGCGGATCCCGCCGTGATCGCGATCTCGACCCACGTCGGCTGATAGCGGCCCCAGTCCCAGGGGACGATAGGGTTCGCCATCCCGGGGACGACGATGAGGAAGCGCTTCAGCCACATGCCCGCGACGACGAGCAGCGATGCGATCGACGCACGCGCGATCGGGAAGCGCCCGGGCATGGCCGCGAGCGCGATCGGCAGGACGAGACCGCCGATCGAGAAGGTCCAGAAGGCCGGCGCGTACGCGCCCGTGAAGAGCGATTCGAGGACCGGGGTCGTGTTCTCGGCGAAGACGTAGCCCTCCGTGAGGTACTCGCTGACCATGAAGTACACATAGGCGAGACCGAGGGCGACGAGCAGGTACGAGAGGTACCGGAAGTGCTTCGCCGTGATGAAGGCCTCCAGGCCGTACACCCTCCGCAGCGCGGCGATCACGAGGATGACCGCGGCCACACCGGAGAACATCGCGCCGAGCACGAAGAGCGGCGCGAAGATCGTGCTGTGCCACTCCGCGCGCACCGTGACGGCGAACAGCCATGCGAGGACGGAGTGCACCGAGACCGCGAGCGGGATGATGAGCACGGCCATGATCCCGATGCCGCGCGCGAGCGCGCGGTGCTGCGGCGGCGTGCCGCGCCAGCCGAGCGCGAGTATCCGGTAGAGCGGCGACAGCACCCGCCGGCGCCCGCCGAGCGCCTCGCGCGCGACCGCGAGGTCGGGGATGAGCGGCAGGTACAGGAAGATGAAGCTCGCGACGGTGTACGTCCCGATCGCGACGAGGTCCCACACGATCGGCGAGCCGACCTGCGCGTACCGGATCACGTTGAGGAACCGGTCCGGCCGGCCGAGGTCGATGATCGGGTAGACCGCGCCGACGAGGAGCGCCGCGACGGCGGTCGCTTCGGCCAGGCGCGTCAGCGGCGCGCGCCACTTCGCGTTCGTCAGGCGGAGGATCGCGCTCGTGATGGCGCCGCCGTAGCTGATGCCGATGAAGAAGACGCAGTTGATGATGTAGAAGCCCCACGACACCTTCTGGTTGAGCCCGGTCACCCAGAGGCCGTTCTGCAGCTGGTAGATCCACGCAGCGATGCCCGCCGCGACCGTGGCGGAGAGGATCACGACCGCGATCCAGAAGTTGCGGTCGCCCTTGCCGATCGGCCAGAGCGCTCGCTCGACGTAGTGGGCGCGCGTCCGTGCGTCCATCTATGTATCGAGGTGCTGGCCGTGGCCGGCGATGTACCAGACGCGCGGCGACGTGCCGAGCTCCTCCTTGTACCGGAACGCGTCGTTCTCCTTGAGGAACGTCGAGAGGCGGACCGTCTCCGTGCCGTTGGTGGCGACGTCCTCCACCAGGTCGCCGAGCCAGATCGCCTGCATCCCGCACGCTTCGAGGCATGCCGGCAGCTTCCCGTCGTCGGTGCGGTGGACGCAGAACATGCACTTCCCGACGGTGCCCTTGATCTGCGGCACCGGGTGCTCCGGCGTCGGGTTCGCGAACGGGTTCGACGCCTTGGGCGGATCCGCGTAGTTGAAGGTGCGAGCCCCGTATGGACACGCGGCCATGCACATGCGGCAGCCGATGCACCTGTTCACCTGATCGACGAGGACGACGCCCTCGTCGTCGCGGAACGTCGCCCCCGTGGGGCACACCCGCAGGCACGGTGCGGCCTCGCATTGGAAGCACGGCCGCGGCATGAAGTACTCGCCGCCGGACTTGTCCTTGACCTCGAAGACCTTGATCCACTCGAAGCTCTTCGGGAGCTCGTGCTCGGCCTGACAGGCCTCCGTGCACTTCTTGCAGCCGTCGCAGCGCCGGAGATCGATGACCATCGCCCACTGCCGCTGCCGCTTCGCGGTCGCCGCATGCGTGTGCGCGTCCGCCTCGGGGAACGCGATCGGGATCAGGGGCGCGGCCGCAAGACCCGCGGCCCCGGCCGTGAAGACCTGGAGCAGTCGGCGGCGCGAGCGGTCCGTAGGGCCCGGCGTCACGGGATCCTCGCTCATATGTGAGGAGCATCGGCCAGGGGACGGAGGGTCTCTAGCGCCGTTGGACCCCTGTCGGACTGGGCCACACGCGACGACGAGTGGTCCCATCGCCTGCCCCGCGGGTGCCGTTCAGCCCGGTCCGCCCGGCACTCGCGCGCCGATGATGATCGTGGCACGCGCGTCCTGGTGCTCCTCGCGGTGCTGCTCGCGGCGTGCGCGCCCGGCGCCGCGACCGCGTCGGCCACGCAGAGGCCCGCCTACTGCGTCGACGCGCGACCGGAAGACCTCCAGGAGATCACGGGCACTCCGGCGGGGCCCTACTTCGTGCACCACCCCGCGGCCCTGACCGCTCGGGCCCCCACGGTGGTGTTCCTCCCTGGCGGATCGGGGCTGAAGCGCAACGCGCAGCGCGCATGGGACACGATCCTGGGCGCAAGAGACCTACTCGATGGTGAAGGCGGCCTGCATCCGGACGAGGTGGTGCGTCGGCATCTCGCAGACGAGAACGACGACGGCCGCTAGTTGCTGTGCATGCCCCGTCGCGCGGCGAATGCGGCGGCCTCGGCGCGGCGGTGCAGGCCGAGCTTCTCGAGGATCCGGCTCACGTAGTTCTTCACGGTCTTCTCGGAGAGGAAGAGGGCCTCGCCGATCTCGCGATTCGTCTTGCCCGTCGCCAGCTGCTCGAGCACGCGCCGCTCCTGATCCGTGAGCGCGGCGAGCGCCGGATCCTCGTCCGCGCGGCCGCGGCGCACGCGGTCGAGCACGCGCGCGGTGACGTCGGGGTCGAGGAGCGCGCGGCCACGCGAGACCGTGTCGATGGCCTCGACGAGCGCGCGGGCGCGGGTCTGCTTCAGCAGGTAGCCGGATGCGCCCGCGACGATCGACGCGTAGAGCGCCTCGTCGTCGGGATAGGACGTGAGCATGATCACGCGCGTCGCCGGGAGGATCTCGCGGATCGAGCGGCACGCTTCGACGCCACTGCCGTCGGGCAGCCGGACGTCCATGATCACGATGTCGGGCGTCTCGCGCGCAGCCGCCTCGATGGCGTCCGCGGCGGTGCCCGCCTCGGCCACGACACGCATGTCCGCGCGGCCCGCGAGCAGCGTGCGCAGGCCCTCCCGCACGACCTCGTGATCGTCACAGATGAGGATGCGGACGGGGCGCTTCGGCTCGGTGGCCGGTCGGATGGCGGAGGTGAACGTTTCCATGGGGCGGAGCCTGGGCGCGGGCCGGGCCACGGGACAGTACCGACCGGCCCTGATCGATCGGGACCCGTCCCGAATGCCTCAGTACTTCGGGCGGCGCTTCGCCATATACGCGGCCGCCTCGGCGCGCCGGGCGAGACCCAGCTTGTCGAGGATGCGGCTCACGTAGTTCTTCACGGTCTTCTCTGACAGGAACATGATCTCGCCGATCTCGCGGTTGGTCTTCCCCTCGGCGACGTGCTCGAGGACCTTGCGCTCCTGCTCCGTCAGCGAGGCGAGGCCGGGATCCTCCTCGGGCCCCTTGCGGACGCGCTCGAGCACCTTGCCGGTCACCGTCGGATCCAGCAGCGAGCGGCCCTGCGCGACCGCGACGATCGCGTCCACGACCGCCTGGCCTTTCGCGTCCTTCAAGAGGTAGCCCGCCGCGCCGGCGATGATCGAGGCGAACAGCGCCTCGTCGTCGGCATACGACGTGAGCATGATCACGCCCGTCTCTGGCCGCGCGGCGCGGATCGCGCGGCACGCCTCGACGCCGCTGCCGTCGGGAAGCCGCACGTCCATGATCACGACGTCGGGCCGCGCGCGCGCCGCGGCGTCGATCGCGTCTTTCGTGCTCGCCGCTTCGCCGACGAGCGTCATGCCCTTCTGCTTCGCGAGGAGCGTGCGCAGGCCCTCCCGGACGACCTCGTGGTCGTCCACGATCAGGACGCGGATCGCCTGTCCTTCGGTCATCTAGCACCTCTCGATCGGCAGCTCGAGCCGGACCGTCGTCCCGCGTCCGGGCTCCGAGCCGACCTCCAGTCTGCCGCCCGCGACGAATGCGCGCTCGCGCATGTTCCGCAGCCCCAGGCCGGGCCCGCGCGTGGAGGGATCGAACCCGATCCCATCGTCCGTGACCACGAGGACGGCGCTCCCGTCCGCGCGCGAGAATCGGATCTCGGCGCGGCTGGCGCGAGCGTGACGCGCGACGTTGGTGAGGGCGTCCGCGGCGACGTAGAAGGTGGCTTCGCGCTGCTCGGGATCGAGATCGTGCTCGGCCTCGGGGTCCACGTCGATCCTCACCTGCAGCCGGGCCTGATCGCCGATCTGGATCGCGAGCGTCGGCAGCGACTCCGACAGCGGGCGCTCGGCGCCGCGGATGGGCCGGAGTCCCATGACGTACCGCCGCATGTCCGCGATCGTGCCGTTCAGGAGCTCGACGGCGCGATCGATCGTGACGCGCGAGCCGGCGGCCTCGGGGAGCTTCTCGCCAGCGTCCTCGAGCAGCAGGCCGACGCCGTACAACGCCTGCATGGCGCCGTCGTGCAGGTCCATGCCGATGCGCTGCCGCTCCTCGAGCACGGAGATCCGTCCGACCTGCTCATAGAGCCGGGCGTTCTCGATGGCGACCGCGGCCTGCGCGGCGAGCGTCGTGATCGCCTCCTCGTCCTCGACGCTGAACTCGTCGACGCCGACCTTCTCGGTCATGTACAGGTTCCCGAGCGATCGGCCGCGCCACAGGATCGGGACGCCGAGGAAGCTCTTCATGGGGGGGTGGTTCGCCGGGAAGCCCACGGACGCGGGATGCTCCGCGATGGTCCGGAGGCGGATCGGCCGCTGCTCGTCCTGCAGCAGGCCGAGGAGCCCGCGGCCTCGAGGCAGGGCGCCGATCCGATCGCGCTGCTCCTGCGTCAGTCCCGACGTGAGGAACTGCACGACCTCACCGTTCTCGTTGAAGATCCCGAGCGCCGCGTAGCGCGCGCCCGCGACCTCGCGTGCGAGCTCGGCGATCTTCTGCAGGACCGACGGGGTCTCGAGCTCCTGGGCGAGGGTCAGCCCCGCGACGTTCAGCGCCTGCAGCTGCCGGCCGCGGCGATCGAGCGCCGCGGCGAGCTCGGTCTGGCGCTGTGACGTTTCCCGCTCTCGCAGCTGGAGCTCGGAGAGCCGGTCGAAGATGACCCAGGAGAACGCCAGGATCCCGCCCACCCCGAGCGCGAATACGACGATGTGCGACAGCCCGCGCGTCAGGACCGGCTCGAGGACGAGGTAGTCGAGGAGGACGAGCGCGCCGAGCAGCAGCGAGGGCAGCACGAGCGCGGCGAGCTGCAGCCGGCGTGAGAACGGCTGTCGGATGTCCCTCACGCCGGCCATGCTCGCAGAACGGACCCGGTCCCCCCCGCGCGTGACCTTCGGCCCTGTCGGTCCTCCGGCTCATGGGCGGACGATGCCGCCGTGCCCCCTGACTGGCTCCCCCCGCTCGGATGGGCGGGCCTCTTCGCCGTCCTCGTGACCGTCGCGATCGCGATCGGGAGGACGGCCGCCCGTTTCTTCCTGCGCGCCACGGGGGCGCGAGCTGACCGCCGCAAGGCCGGGGGCTCCTAGAGGCGACGACCCTCCGCGCTGAACAGCGCGTCGATCCCGCCCGTGTGCTCGCGAAGGATGTCGTGCGCGGTCAGGACGTCGTCCTCGGTGAATGGGGATCGCGTCCGCGGAGCCCTCGCGAGCTC
>DASWDY010000155.1:0-12116 GCA_036395035.1 Candidatus Limnocylindria bacterium | reverse complement strand
ACGCCGTGACGAGCGCCGACGATGGCGCGCTCGTCCTCGGGATCGGTATCAACGTCCATCAGACGGCGCCGCAGCTCGGTGACCTCGCGGCGTCGGCGACGTCCCTCGCGCTCGAGGGCCACGCGGTCGACCGCCTCGCGCTCCTCGCGCGCGTCGACGGCGAGCTGCGACGCATCACGGCCGACGTCGAGGCGCGGCGCGCCTTCCTCGCGGAATGGCGGGCGCGGTCCGCGACGCTCGGGCACGAGGTCGAGGTGCGCTCTTCCGACGGCGCCTCGGTCCGCGGCCTCGCGAGCGCGCTCGCCGACGACGGGGCGCTCGTGCTGAGCACCGCCTCCGGCGAACGGCGCATCCTCGCGGGAGAGGTGGGGCAACTGAGATGAGGTTCGCGATCGTCGTGGACGGCACCGCGTCGCTGCCGGAGGACGCCGTCCGCGCGCATGACATCCATTGGCTGCCGCTGCGCGTCATCTTGAACGACGAGGCGTTCGTCGCCGCGACGAGCCCCTCCGACGCCGGGAAGCCGACGCACATCACGACCGCGGAGTTCTACGAGCGCATCCGTCCGAAGGACGTGCGGCCCGAGACGTCAGCGCCGAACATCGAGGAGGCGCTCACCGCGTACGACCTCGCGCTCGCGACGGGCGCGCGCGAGATGCTCGTCCTCACGATCGCGACGGAGCTGTCGGCGACGCATTCCGTGGCCGCGACCACGGCGCAGCAGTGCCAGGATCGCGCGCGCATCGAGGTCGTCGACACGCGTTCCGTCGCCGGCGGCATCTCGCTCATCGCGACCGCGTGCGCGCGGCTTCGCGAGCGCGGCGGCTCCTTCGACGACGCGGTCGCGCTCGCACGAGGGATGGCCGGGACGGTCCAGATCCTCGCGGCGGCCGACCAGCTCGAGTACCTCCGCCGCTCGGGCCGCGTCTCGGGCGGCGCCGCGCTGTTCGGCACGCTGCTCGCGGTGAAGCCGATCCTGGAGGTGGCGAACGGCGTCGTGCACCCGATCGACCGCGTGCGCACGCGGGACAAGGCTGTCGCTCGGCTGAAGGACCTGATCGCGAAGCGCACCGCGGCGGGCACCCGGATCCACGCGTGCGTGCTGCACACGAACGACCCGGACCGCGCCCGCACGCTCGGCGAGTGGGTCCAGGAGACGTACCACTGCGTCGAGTACTTCCTCGCCGAGGCCGGACCGGTCATCGGCGCGCGCGCGGGCCCCGGCCTCATCGGGCTGTGCTGGTACGCGGAGGGGACGGCGGCATGAGGCTGCGCATGCCGTTCGGGCGGCGCAAGGAGCTGCCCTCGCACCTGTGGACCCAGTGCCCGGACTGCGGGGAGATGTTGTTCAACAAGCAGCTCACGCGGAACATGAACGTCTGCACGAAGTGCGACCACCACTTCAAGATCGGCGCGCGCGAGCGCATCGATCTGCTCGTCGACAAGGCGAGCTTCGAGGAGCACGACGCCGAGCTCGTCTCGGGCGACCCGCTCGGCTTCGTCGACAGCAAGCCGTACCCGCAGCGCATCGAGTCCGCGCGGCTGCGCAGCGGCGCGCGCGACGCGGTCATCACCGGATCGGCCCTCATCGCGCACGACCCCGTCGAGATCGCGGTGATGGACTTCGACTTCATCGGGGGGTCGATGGGGAGCGTCGTCGGGGAGAAGATCACGCGTGCCGCGGAGCGCGCGCTCGCCGCGCAGGCGCCGCTCGTGATCGTGAGCGCGTCGGGCGGTGCGCGCATGCAGGAGGGGACGCTCGCGCTCATGCAGATGGCGAAGATCCTCGGCGCGCTCGGCCGGCTCGGCGATGCCGGCATCCCGTACATCAGCGTCCTCACCGATCCGACCACGGGCGGGGTGCTCGCGTCGTACGCGTCGCTCGGCGACGTCATCCTCGCGGAGCCGAAGGCGCTCATCGGGTTCTCCGGCGCGCGCGTCACCGATCAGACGATCGGCGAGCGCCTTCCGGCGGGGTTCCAGCGGGCCGAGTTCGTCATGGCGCACGGGTTCGTGGATCAGGTCGTCCCGCGCGCGCAGCTGAAGGAGCGCATCGCCTTCTTCCTCGGCGCGCTGCGCCCGCGCGCCGACCTGCGCTGGAGCCTCTAGACGTGTTCATGAAGGAGCTCGGCACGCTCCTCGGGACGCGCAGCCCGGCGGAGGGGAACGGACAGGTGCCGTCGGACGGCTACCTCATCGTCGACAGCAAGGAGCTCGGGAGCGCGCGGGTGTCGGCGTGGGAGGCGGTGAAGCTCGCGCGCGACATCCACCGCCCGCACGCCCTCGACCTCATCGAGCGCATCTTCACGCGGTTCCAGGAGCTGCACGGCGACCGGTCCTTCCGGGACGACCCCGCCATCGTCGGCGGCATCGCGGAGCTCGACGGTCGCCCGGTCGTGGTCGTCGCCCAGCAGAAGGGCGCATCGACCGAGGAGAACATCCAGCGCAACTTCGGCATGCCGCATCCCGAGGGCTACCGGAAGGCGATCCGTCTGTACCGCCTCGCCGAGCGCTTCCACCTCCCGCTCATCACGCTCATCGATACGCCCGGCGCGTACCCGGGCCCCGAGGCGGAGGAGCGCGGCCAGGCCGAGGCGATCGCGAAGAGCATCGACACGATGACGCGCCTGCGCACCCCGATCGTGGCGGTCGTCGCCGGCGAGGGCGGGTCCGGCGGCGCGCTCGCGCTCGGCGTCGGAGACGTCGTGCTCGCGCTCGAGAACGCGATCTACTCCGTCATCTCCCCCGAGGGCGCCGCGGCGATCCTCTGGCGGACCGCGAGCGAGGCCGAGCGCGCCGCGAACGCGCTGCGCCTCGCGGGGCCCGACCTCCTCGAGCTCGGGATCGTCGACGGCCTCATCCCCGAGCCGAAGGGGGGCGCGCACAACGACCACGACGCGACCGCGGCGAACGTGAAGGCCGCGATCGTCGCGCAGCTCGACCGGCTCACGCGGCTCACCGTGCCCGACCTGCTCGTCGCGCGATACGAGCGCTTCCGCCGGTTCGGCGTCGTTATCGAGCCCGCCGGCGAGGCCGCGCCGCCGCGCCACGCGTGGTGGAAGCGCGTGCTCGGCCGATGACCGAGCGCGACGAGGTCCTCGCCATGCTCGACGAGATCGCGCAGCTGCTCGACGGCTCGAGCGCGACGACGATCGAGGTCGAGACGTCCGAGTACGCGCTGAAGGTGACGCGGCGCGCGGGCGCGGCGTCGGTCGAGCCTGTCGCCGCGGGCGAGCGCGATGCCGTCGCCGAGCCCGAGAAGGTGCAGCGCGTGCGGGCCACCACCGTCGGGATCTTCTCCGCGGCGAAGGAATGGCACAAGGGCGAGGCGGTGCAGCGCGGCGCGGTCCTTGGCGCGATCCAGTCGCTCGGCCACATGGCCGACATCACCGCGCCGGCCGACGGGCGCATCGAGGAGATCCTCGTCGCCGCCGGCGCGCCGGTCGAGTACGGGCAGGCGCTGTTCGCGATCTCGCTCGCCCCGGCCTGAGGCCGTGGACGGATGGCTGCGCGTCCGGATGCTCGGCGCGTTCGAGATCCAGCGCGGCGACGAGCGCATCACGGCTCGGGCGTGGCGGACGCGCCAGGCCCGCTCCCTCGTGCAGATCCTCCTCGACCAGCAGGGTCGCGTCGTGCCCGCGGACCGCCTCGTCGACCTCATCTGGCCCGACAGCGATCCCGGCGCGGGCAAGCACAGCCTGCAGGTCGCCGTGCGCACGGCGCGCACGGTCCTCGAGCCCGTCCTCCGCAGCGGGGCCGCGTCGCGCTTCATCGTCACGGAAGGGTCCGGCTACCGGTTCTCGCGCGAGCGCTGCACGGTCGACGCCGACGACCTCGAGCGCGCACATCGCGAGGGGATGGCCGCGGAACGCAGCGGCGACGCGCGGGCCGCGATCGACGCATTCCGCACGGCCGTCGCGCTGCATCGCGGCGCGTATCTCGAGGAGCACGACAGCGAGTGGGTGCTCTCGCCCCGCGAGCGGCTGCGGGAGATCCATCTGGACGCATCGCAGCACCTGGCCGACCTGCTCGTCCGCGCCGGTGGCGCCGACGAGGCCGTGGCGGTGGTCGAGCGGGCCCTGGTCGCGGACCCGCTGCGCGAGTCGCTCTATCGGGCGCTGATGGAGGCGCACATCGCGGCCGGGCGCAGGTCCCACGCGCTCGCCGCGTACGAGCGCTGCGCGCGCGTCCTCCGCGGCGAGCTCGGCGGCGAGCCCGAAGAGCGGACGCGCGCGGTACGCGATCGCGCGCGCGGCGGTACGGCGACCGCATCCGCTGACATGCCGGGCGAGCTGCGCCTGCCGTTCGTGGGACGCGCGCCGGAGCTCGCGCGGCTCGCCGATGCGTGGGCCCGGGCGCAGCGTGAGGGCGGGATCGTCGCGATCGTCGAGGGCGGGGCCGGCACGGGGAAGACGCGGCTCGTGCGCGAGCTCGGCCGCACGGCCGCGGCGCGGTCGCGCGCGCTGTGGCTCGCGGGACACGAGTCGGAGCGCGCTGCCCCGTTCGCGCCGCTGCGCGCGCTCGTCGCCTCGTGGATCGAGCGCGGCGGCGCGACGTCCGTCCGGCGCCTCGGCCAGCACGCCGGCGTGCTCGTCCCGCTCCTCCCGGCGATCCTCGACGTCTGGCCGGACGCGCCACGGCCGGAGGCGCCGCCCGACGAGACCGCGCAGGCGGAGGCATTCACGCGCGCGCTGATCCTCATGAAAGGCGAGGCCAGCGCGCTGGTGGTCCTCGATGACCTGCACTGGATGGACGCGCCGACCATGGGATGGCTCACGTACGCGCTGCGCCGCGAGATCCCCGGTCTCCTCGTCGTCGCCACGCGGCGCCCCGCCGAGCCGGGAGCGGAGCCGCTCGATGCCCTCCTCGGCGACCTGCGCCGCCGTCCGGGGTCGCTCACGCTGCGGCTCGGTCCGCTCTCGCGCGCCGAGGTCGAAGAGCTCAGCAGCACGGTCGGGCTGGATCCCATGGTCGCGGCGTCGGTCGCGGCGCGGCTGTACGAGGCGACAGGTGGTCATGCGCTCTTCGCCGTCGAGATCCTCCGCGAGCTGTGGGAGCGCCGGACGACGGCGCATCCGCCGGACCTGCCGATCCCCGCGACGCTGCGCGAGACGATCTCGTCGCGCATCGCGCGGCTGTCGGCGGCCGCGCGCTCCGTCATCGGCGCGCTCGCGGTCCTCGACGTGCCCGCCACCGCGAGCGAGATCGCGGCCACGACCGAGAGCGCACGGCGCGACGTCGTGAGCGCGCTCGAGGAGCTGCTCCTCGCGGACCTGGCGCGGACCACCGACGACGGACGGCGCTACGCGATCGAGCATCCCCTCGTCGCGCGCGCGACGTACGAGGCGCTCACGCCGGCGATCCGCGAGGATCTGCACCGCCGCGCGGCGTCGGCCGCCGTCGATGCTCCGGCGAGCATCCGGCTCCGCCACCTCGAGCTCTCGGGCGCCGACGACGCGGCGATCGTCGCCGAGGCGACCGCCGCGGGCATCGCCGCCCTCGACCAGGGTCAGCTCGCCGACGCGGCGGCCTGTCTCGAGATCGCGGACGGGCGCGGCGCGCGCCTGCCGGCCGACGCCGACGCTCGCGTCCGGGTCGTCGAGCGGCTCGCGGAGGCGCTACACGGGATCGGCAGGTGGCGCGACGCGATCGCGCGATGCCGCGCCGCGCTCCTCGAGACGGTCGATCCCCTCGTGCGCAGCCGGCTCCTCCGCCGGATCGCGCTATCGCTCGGGGATGTCGACGGCCGGTCCGCCGAGGCGCTGGAAGCGCTCGATCAGGCCGGGACGGAGATCGCCGGGCGGTCCGACCCCGCCGCGGTCGTGGAACGCGGGCTCCTGGCCGCCGCGCGAACGATGGCCCACTTCTATCGCAGCGAATACGCCGACGTCATCGAGCACGGCGAGCGCGCGCTCGCGCTGCTGCGGCAGGCCGACGATCGCGAGCATGAGATCGCCGATGCGCTCGAACGCGTCGGCGCGGCGCATCAGCGGCTCGGACATCTCGACGATGCCGAGCGGTGCCACCGCGAGGCCGGGGAGCTCGGCCGCCGGCTCGGCGATGCGCTCCTCGAGGCGCGCGCCCGTGATCAGCTCGCGCTCGCCATCATCCACCGCGGGAAGCTCACCGAGGCGCGCGACCTCCTCGACCGCGCGCTCGCCGCGTACCGCGCGGCGGGCGTGCCGAAGTTCGAGGGACGCGCGCTCGTCAATCTCGGCTGGGCGAACACGCAGCTCGGTGACCTGGCGGCGGCGCGCGACGCGTACGACGAGGCGATCGCGCAGAGCGATCCGCTCGGCGCGCGCTACACGGTCATGCACGCGCTCGTCGGCGTCGGTCAGGTGCTCGCGCGGCTCGGCAGCTTCGCGCGCGCGCGCGCCGATCTCGCCCGCGGGATCGCGATGGCCGAAGCGATCGGGACGAAGCAGCGGGTCGCACACGGCTACCTGCACCTCGCCGAGCTCGCGCTCCTCCAGGGTGACGCGTCGGGAGCGCGCGATCTCGTCGCACGGGGGACCGCGGTCGGTGAGCCGATCGGCGACGCGCACACGATCCGCGAGGGGCAACCTACGCTCGCGCGCGCGCTCATCGCGCTCGGCGAGATCGATGGCGCGCTCGCCGCGGGGCGGCGCGGCCTCGCGCGATCCCGCGAGAGCGGGTTCGTCCTCGGCGAGGGTCGGGCGCGCGTCGCGCTGGCCGAAGCGGAGGCGGCCCGCGGCGATCCGGCGGCCGCCATGACCGAGCTCGAGCCCGCCATCGCGCTCTTCCGCGCGACGCACGCCGCGTACGACCTCGCCGTCGCGCTGCAGGTCCTGTCCACGCTCGCGCCGAGCCGCGCCGCGCTCGACGCGCGCGAGGAGGCCGAGGCGCTCGCCCGGGCCTGCGGCGCACGTCCGCTGCTCCGGCGCCTCGCGGAGGTCGCGACCCCCGCCGGCTAGCCCTGTTTGAGCGGCTTTTGAGCGGCCGCCCCTACGTTGCCGCGCCATGGACCCCGAGCGGCGCGCGAGCTTCGTCCTGCGCCTGACGCGCGACGCGTCGCGTGCGTGGCGAGGGGTCATCGAGCACGTCGGTGCGGACCGCCGAGCGGCGGTCGCGAACGAGCGCGAGATCGGCGACTTCATCGAACGGTCGCTGGACGCGCCCACCCGGGAGGAGAAGGACCGAGATGCCTGACGAGAAGACGCCCGAGCAGCCCCGAGCGCCTGGTTCGCACACCGACGCGGCGCGTGAAGCCGACCGGATCGACCGCATCGGACGCCAGCAGCAGCCCGGCGCGACCGAGGGCGGGGTCACGCGCGAGGACGCCGACCAGGCCGCGATACGGATGCGGCAGATGGACAACGAGCTGTTCGACCGACCCACCGAGGACGAGGACGTTCTACCGCCGAGCCTGCAGCTCGACACCGAGCCGCAGCCCGAGGAGTCGATCCTCGACGACCTCGGTCCCGAGGCCGAACACGCCGCGATGCTCGTCAGCATGTTCACAGGCGAGGGCCAGAGCGCCGATGACGCGCCCGCTCCACCGCCGGCGCCGCCGCAGGAGACGAAGCCGTTCGGCATCTCGCTGCCTTCGGGCACGCTCCCGTCGCGGAGCGAGCTCCGCGGCTGCCTCCTCTACCTCGCCGCCACCGGTATGACGCTCGCCGGTCTCGCGCTCATGGCGTGGGCCTTCACGGGCGGGCGGACCGAGTACGGCATGGTGCGGTCCGAGCCGCTCGCGACGTTCACGCTCACGCCGCGTCCCGTGACGCCGACGCCGTCCCCTCGCGCGACCGTCGCGCTGTCCGCCGGGGCGATCGTGGCGACGCAGGAGGGAACGACCACCAACTACGCCGTCGAGAGCGTGACCGGCGAGGGGCTGCGCTACGAGTGGCGCCACTCGGCGACGTGCGGCTCGCACGGCGGCGAGGACACGAAGGCCTACTGGTGGGACCACCCGCACACGGCGCAGCCGGGCACGTGCCCCGCCGAGGCGTTCCATCCGTCCTTCATCACGGTGCAGATCACCGACGCGAGCGGCCTCGCGGTGGTGCGCCAATACACCCTCGGCTCGAGGGAGGGACGTGGCCAGGTGCCCGCCGGCGGCGGCGTGTTCACGCCGCAGCCGACCGCGGGCCAGGCACGGACGGCGACACCGGCGACCTCGACCGCGACCGCGGCAACGAGCCCGACCGCGTCGCCCGCGACGGGCACCGACACCGGCAGCGACGTGAACTACCCGCTCGCGGGCGCGGGACTCGCTCTCATCCTCGGTGGGATCGGTCTCGGGCTCGGCGGCAAGAAGCTCGGCGGCGGCGCGGTCCTGGTCCAGGAAGAGCAGCACCCCGATCCATGCGTCGAGCAGCGGCGGCGCGAGGCGCGAGCCCGCGCGCGACGCGAGGCCGCGAAGCGGCGATCGGAGGAGATCGAGCGACTGCGCGGCGAGAACGACCGCGCGCAAGCAGAGCTGCGGCGAGCCCAGCAGGAGGAGGCCCGGTCCAAGGACGATCGCTTCGTCTCGTGGGGCGAGGACGTCGAGACCGGGCGACGCATCTACACGAACCCCGACCAGCGCGCGCGGATCGACCGCGCCGAGGCCGCCCTGCGCGCGGCCCGCGAGGCCGCCGATCGCGCCAAGAGCGCATATGACGGCGCCGGCGATGGTGCCGAGCAGAGCGCGGCGCAGGAGGAGCTGCACGGGTCCCAGACCGAATGGGAGGAGGCCGATGCCGCGCTCCGCGAGTGCCTCCACCAGAACGCACCGGCCCCCGCACCCGAGCCCGCGCCGCCAGTACCTCCACCGACGCAGCCGGAGCCGACCCCGCCTGCGCCGCCAACGCCACCCGCGCCACCAGCACCGCCGGTCTCGACCGCGCGCGGCGGCCCCGAGGTGCAGCGCGTCTGCACGCCGGGTCAGCGCAAGCCGGGCAGCGAGCGGACCAGCACGCACGAATTCCGCGTGATCGACATCCGCTCGGCGACCATCGTCTCCCACCAGAGCGCTGTGCGGACCGAGGAGGTGCCGCTCGGCAACGCCGGCGACGGCAACGGACCGCAGGGCGAGCGTGGGTCCGGCGCATTCGACGAGCTGTTCCGGTACTGGCGTGACGCGGGCGACACCGGCGCGAGCCGCGCCCGCAGCGCCGTCTCGCGCGACGAGCGTCTCCAGGTCCTCGGCGAGTACCGGCTCCGCTACACCACGCGCCTCTGGACCATCACCTGCACCCGCTGGGACGAGTGCAACGCGCAGGGCACCGGGTTCGTGTCGCGGCGGAGCCTGATGATGTCGGAGAGCGGCACGGCGGATGGCGAGACGCCGCCTGCCACCGCGAACGTCCAGCATGCGGACCGCAACACCGTCACGCGCGAGGTCATGCGCGTCGTGCAGGCGCTCGTCCGCGATCTGCAGGCCGCGAACCAGAGCGCGGAGCAGGACGCCCGGCGCTTCTGCGACCAATGCCGCTGATCCATCATGTCCGCGATGGCGAAGGCCGGCTCGACCATCGCGGTGTACTTCGAGCGCGGATCGAAGCGGACGTTCGCGTGCGCGACCGACTGGCCGGGCTGGTCGCGCAGCGGTCGCGATGACGCCGCGGCACTGCAGGCGCTGCTCGACGCCGGCGCGCGGTACGCGAAGGCGCTGACGGGGACGCGTCTCGGCTTCACCGCACCGACCGCCGTGTCGGCCTTCCGCGTCACGGACGAGGTGAAGGGCGACGCGACCACCGACTTCGGCGCGCCCGGTGCGACGCCGAAGTCCGATGAGCGACCGATCGACGATGCCGACCTGCGCCGCTCGCGCGCGATCCTGCGAGCGTCCTGGCGCGCGTTCGACGCGGCCGCCCGATCGGCGAAGGGCAAGACCTTGCGGAAGGGACCGCGCGGTGGCGGCCGCGACCTCGACGCGATCGCGCGGCACGTCGTCGAGGCGGACGCCGGCTATCTCGGGGCGCTCGGCTGGGCGTATCGGGTCAAGGGCGGATCGTCCGCTGACCAGCTGACGCGCACGCGCGACGCGATGCTCGAGGGTCTCGCGGCCTCGGCGCGAGGGGAGATACCGGCGCGCGGGCCGCGCGGCGGCGTCCGCTGGGGGCCCCGCAAGATCGTCCGGCGGAGCGCCTGGCACTGGCTCGACCACGCCTGGGAGATCGAAGACCGATCGGCATAGCCCTGCGGGCGTTCGTCGCTCGTCCTCACGCGTCGGCTGCGGCCGCCGCTCTCGTCCTCGCTCGAACATAGCGTTCGGCCACCGCCGGCGTTACACGGCCAGAGTGGCGGAGGCAGAAGCCGCGGTGGACCCGCGCCTGGTGGCGCTCGGCCTCGCGACCGAGATCGTCATCGAGTTCCCCGAAGGAACGGTGGAGGAGGACGCCGTCGCCGCCGAGGTGGCGCCACCGCCCCGGCCGATCGCGCCTCCCGCCAAGCCGGTCGCGCCGTTGCCGATCCTGGTCATGCCTGCCGCCGCCCTGGTCCCGCCCGCGCCACCGCCGATCACGTACGTCGCGCCCCGGCCGGTCGTACCCGTCGCCGACGAAGTACCGGTCGTCATGCCCGAGATCTCAAAGGCGCCGCCGGACCCGAGACCGCTGGTGATCGAGGCGATGCCGGTCGTGGCGCCCGAGCCGCTCGCTGAGAGCCAGGTCCTGCTGCGCACGGCGGTGATCCTCGGGCGTTGGCCGCGTCCCGCCGAGCTCACGCTCCAGCAGCTCGGCTTCCGCGTCGCGGCACCGCGACCTGTGGCCGTCGCGTGGAACGACGTCACTGCGATCGAGCCCGGTCGCGCGCACGTGCGCGTGCGCACGCAAAGCGAGCGGATCGATCTCGTCGTCGGGATCGACGGCGTCGCCGCGCCCGAGCTCAACGAGCGATTCGCGGCTGTCCTGAGCGAGGCTCGCGACGGCGCCCTCGACCTCGAGGGCACCGCCGTCCACGAGCTGCAGAACGCGACGGATGCGCTGCGCGATGGGTTCCACGCAACGGATGACGCGTTCATCCCGATCGCGCTCGGTGGCGCGCTCAGCCTGCTGACGTTGATCCTCGCGCTCGCGCTCCCCGAGCTGCTGTCGTTCGCCACACGGCCGTCGGTGCCCGCGAACGCGTTCCTCCTCGAGGGCCGTCTCGCGATCGTCGATCCGCGGGTGCTGATCGCGGCCGTCGGCGGTGCCGCCGCGATCACCGCGCTCGTCGCGCGCGCCTCCCTCGGCGCGCAGGCGGGATCGTGGGCACGCGGGACGCTCCGCGGCTGGCACATCGAGCGGCCGTCGATCGTCGCGCCCCTTCGACGGGCTCTCGCCCTCGTCTTCCTCTCTCCGGCGGTCGCGGCCGCTGCGTTCGGGCTCGCTCTCGTGCTCGCGCTGCCGAGCGCGCGGGTCCACGCGACGGTCGATCAGCTCGGTGTGCAGCGCTTCGGACCGCTGCCCGCGTTCGACCAGAGCGCGTCATGGACGGAGGTGGAGGAGATCGTCGCGACCGCGGTCTCCGGCGGCGGGCATCCGGACGGCCTCGCCGTGCTCATCAGGTCCATCGATGGCAGCACGCTCACGACCCAGGATCTACAGGTGCGGAACGGCACGGATCGCTACTTCTACGACCTGACGCGCAAGTGGCGCGCGCAGGCGGTCGACACCGCGCGTCATTGACCTCGGATGCTCGAGGCGTACTCCGGGAAGTAGCGCTCGATCTCGGTGATGCGGAACTCGCGCAGGATCGACGTGTTCGGCTCGCGCGCGAGGAGGAACTCGAAGGACCGCCGCACGAGATCGGCCGCATCCGTCGCCCGGTACCGCGCCAGGTCCTCGTCGCGAACGGTCACGCGGTGCTCGGTGCGAGACCCGCGCTGCTCGACGCCGACCGTTGCGGTCCAGCCGCCGTCCCCGCGCTCGACCTGCACCTCGACGCTCGCCGGCACGGCGCAC
The DNA here is from genome assembly GCA_036395035.1 of Candidatus Limnocylindria bacterium. Taxonomy (GTDB): domain Bacteria; phylum Chloroflexota; class Limnocylindria; order P2-11E; family P2-11E; genus JACPOT01. The sequence goes on along the minus strand of DASWDY010000155.1, from coordinate 222 downwards.
AGGCTAGCCTTCGACGACCGTGCCTTCCGACGTCGTGTGGCTCTTCCCCGGCCAGGGCGCGCAACACGTCGGCATGGGCAAGGCTTTGTCGGACCGGTACACGGCGGCCGTGCGCGTCTTCGACGATGCCGGGCCGATCCTCGGCATCGATCTGCGCGCGCTGTGCTTCGACGGTCCCGCGGAGACGCTCGAGCGGACCGACAACGCACAGCCGGCGATCCT
>DASWDY010000154.1:0-5627 GCA_036395035.1 Candidatus Limnocylindria bacterium | reverse complement strand
TAGCGCGTGACCGGCCTCCCCGCTCAGGGTCGCTCGCAGTCTGACCGACCCGTGATGCGGAGCTATATCAGCGCGGCTCCGCGCCGAGATGCGCGCGCAGCTTCTGCACGGCCAGGCCGCGGTGCGAGAGCGCGTCCTTCTCCTCCGGTGACAGCTCGGCCATCGTGCGGCCGTCCACGCCGACGATGAACACGGGGTCGTAGCCGAAGCCCCACCCCTCGTCGCCGTGGCGCGGCGCCTTCGCGATCTCGCCGCGCACGATCCCCTCGAACAGCTCCGTCGGCCCGCCCGGATGCGCGAGCGCGACGACGCACACGAACCGCGCGTCGCGCTGCGGGGCCTCCTCGAGCAGCGCGAGCAGCCTCGCGTTGCGCTCTTCCGGCGTCGCGTGGTCGCCGAAGTACCGGCGGCTGCGAACGCCGGGCGCGCCCCCGAGCGCGTCGACCTCGAGGCCCGAGTCGTCGGCGACCGTCGCGATGCCCGTCGCGGCCGCGTAGGCCTCGGCCTTCGCGCGCGCGTTCTCGACGTACGAGTCGTGGTCCTCGGCCGGCTCCGCAGGGACGGGATCGAGCTGGTCGGGGCTGAACAGTCGCAGCTCGAGGCCGCTGAGCATGCGGCGGTACTCGGCGACCTTCCCCGGATTCGCGCTGCCGATGAGGAGCGTCCGCATCGACCGAACCGTACCCCGGGCGCGCGCACACCGGGGGTGCCCGTCCCCCAGGCGCGCAGACCGAGGCGCGAAGCGACGAGGTCGAGCACCTGGGTCGAGCGAGCGGGTCCCCCGCGAGCGAGGTCGGAAGAGGTCGGAACTAGAACGCGGAGATCGCCTGCTTCTGCGCCTCGACGAGCTTCTCGATCCCGCGCATGGAGAGCTCGAGGACGCGGTCGAAGTCCTCGCGCGAGAAGGGCCGCTGCTCCGCCGTGCCCTGGACCTCGATGAGCTCGCCCGCGTCCGTCGCGACGACATTCACGTCGGCATCCGCGATCGAATCCTCCGCGTACGGGAGATCGAGGACGAGCGCGCCGCGCACGAATCCTGCCGACACCGCGGCGACGTGACGGCGCACGGGCCGCGGCGTGAAGTGCCGGAGCGCGTGCGAGAGCGCGATCCAGCCGCCGGTGATCGCGGCGGTGCGCGTCCCGCCGTCGGCCTGGATGACCTCGCAGTCGACGATGACGCTCCGCGATCCGAGCAGCTTCAGGTCGACGGCCGCGCGCAGGGCGCGCCCGACGAGGCGCTGGATCTCGAACGTGCGGCCGCCGGGGCGGCCCGACATGCTCTCGCGCTGGCTCCGCTCGGGCGTCGAGCGTGGCAGCATCGCGTACTCCGCGGTGACCCAGCCGGTGCCCTTGCCGTCGAGGTGCCGCGGCACGCGGTCCTCGACCGTGGCGAGGCAGAGGACCTGCGTGTCGCCGAATGAGATGCGGCAGGAGCCCTCGGCGAACTTCGACACGCCGGTCTCGACGGTCACGGTGCGCATCGCCTCGTAGGCGCGCCCGTCGGGACGCTCGTACCGCTTCGTCATGCCGTCGCCTCCCAGATCGCCCAGAGCTCGTCCGCGTCGTACGAGCCGAGCGTGCGGCCGTCGGCCGTCGCGCGCTGCTCCATCTTCCGCACGCGCTCGGCGAAGTGCTCGTTCGCGCGGCGCAGCGCCGCCGCGGCGTCGCGCTTCTCGTCCTTCTTGATCTGCTCCCACTGCGAGAGCACGTCGCCCTCGATGGCCTTGCCCTCGAAGACGTGGGGGTGACGGCGCACGAGCTTCTCCGCGAGCCCCGCTGCGACCTCGCCGAGATCGAAGCCGCCGTCCTCCCGCGCGAGCTGCGCGTGGATCACGACCTGGAAGAGGAGATCGCCGAGCTCCTCGCGCAGCATCGCGGCGTTCCCCGTGTCGAGAGCCTCGAGGACCTCGTACGCCTCCTCGAGCACGAATGGCCGGAGGCTCGCGTGGGTCTGCTCGCGGTCCCACGGGCATCCGCCGGGCGCGCGCAGCCGGTCGGCGACGCGCGCAACTTCCGCGACGGCCTCGCCCATGCGGGCGAAGGCGTCGCTACTCGATCGAGAGACCGGGGATGAGCTTTCGGACGTCGTACGCCTTCTTCTGTCGCGCGAGCCAGTACTGGTAGGCGCCCTGCTTCAGCTTCGTCTTCTGGTCCTCGGTGATCTCGCGCGCGGGATCCTTCTCGAGCACCTTGTACACGGTCCACCGGCGCGTCGTGCTCACGGGCTCCGTCGTCTTGCCGACCTCCGTCGAGAAGACGCTCTCCTCCTCGCGCCAGTCCGTGATCATGCCCTTCGCGACCCAGCCGATGTCGCCGCCCTTCTCCTTCGAGTCGGCGTCGTCGGAGTTCTCCTTCGCGACCGTCGCGAAGTCCTCGCCCTTGTCGATCAGCTCGCGCACGGTGTTCTCCTTCTTCAGCGCGTCACTGAAGCCCTGGAAGTCACCGCCGGCGAGCGACGGGATGTCGATGACGATCTTCGCGAGATGGACCTGCTCGGCCTTGTCCGCCGGCGCGGCGGCGAGCTGCCGGCGCTCGAACTCCTTGCGGAGCAGCTCGTAGCGCGCCTGCGTCTTCAGATCGGCGACCGTGTAGCCGTAGCTCTGGTAGCGCTTCACGAGGTCCGTGTCCGCCGGCGCACGCTTCTCCGTGACCTGGATCACGTGGAAGCCGAACTGCGTGTGCACCGGATCCGAGATCTGCCCGATCGCGAGGGTGCGGATCGCCTCCTCGAACTCGCTGACATACGACCCGCGCCCCGCGAATCCGAGCTCGCCGCCCGACTCCTTCGACCCCGGGTCGTCGGAGCTCGACGCCGCGACACGGTTCCAGAGGTCCTGGTCCATCGGCGCCTCGCGCAGCTGGTTCGCGACCGCGCGCGCCTTGGCCTTCGCCGTCGCCTCGGCCGCGGCGGCGTCCTCCGCCTCCTTCGGGACGGCGACGAGGACGTGCCGGACCTTGAACTCGCCGTACTCGATCTCGAACTGCTCGTCGATCTGCTCGGTCGAGGTCGTGACGCCGGCGTCCCGGGCGGCCAGGTCGAGGACGCGCTGCTCGACGATGCGCTCGAGCGCCAGCTCGTTGTAGCTCGACTTGACCTGGTCGAGCTGCGGGTCGTTCTCGAAGCCGGGGGGCACGCCGTAGTCGTTGTAGAGGCGCACGAACTCGTATTTCAGCTGCGCCTGGAAGTCGCGCTTCGGGATGGACGTCCCCTGGACCTCGGCGACCGGGACAAGGTTGTTCTGGTAATAGCGGTCCGACGCCGCCCACGCCGCGAGGCCGAGCACGAACACGAGGATGGCCGTGAAGACGGTGACGAGGATCGCCTGCTGGCGGCGCTCGCGCTGATGACGGGTCATGCGCTGCCGGTGCGTGAGACGCGGGAGCGGGACGCGCCGAGCCACGGGCCGATCCTCCGAAATGGGATGGGGGCGCGCTGCGCTCCCCTGTTACGAGGAGTCTATGGCGTGACGCCCCGTCGGACTTTGGACCCATCCTCGTTCGGGCAGGTCCGGAACTTGAACCAATTCGGTTCAGATCTGCACCAATTCGGTTCAGCTTTTGCGGAGCCGTTCGGGAGAGGGGGCCGCCGCCTCAGGCGATGGAGCGATAGACCTCCAACGTCTCCGCCGCGGCCTTCTCCCAGGAGAACAGCGCTGTGCGTGCCGAGGCGCGCGAACGCAGGTCACTCTGTAGGACATCGGACGAGAGCAGTGTCCGCAGCGCCTCGCCGAGCGCTTCGGGGTCGCTCGGATCGACCAGCAGGCCCGCATCGCCGACCACCTCCTCGACCGCGCCGGCGCGGTAGCCGACGACCGGGGTCCCGGCCGCGAGCGACTCGAGGGGCGTGAGGCCGAAGCCCTCGAGGAGCGCGGCGTGGAGGAGGCACTCGGCGCCGCTGTAGAGCGCCCCGAGCGTTGCGTCGTCGACGAAGCCGGTGACAACGACGCGCTCGCGCGGCGCGGCGGTGCGATCGAGCGCCGCGTGGAGGTAGCGCGCGAGCTTGCCGACGTCGCCGACGATCACGAGGCGCAGCGCCGGGTCGTCCTCGGCCGCGCGTGCGAACGAGGTGAGGAGCCCGTCCATGTTCTTGCGCGGGTCGAACTGGCCGACGTACAGGACGTAGCGCTCGGGCACGCCGAACCGCTCGCGCACGAGCGCCAGCGCGCGGTCGCGCGGCGGCGGCGCGAACGCCATGTCGACCGCTTCGGCGATCACGCGAACGCGCTCGCGCGGGATCCGCAGGCGCTCGACGACGTCGATCGCCGTCGCCTCGGACGGCACGATGACCGCGTCGGCGCGCTGTGCGAGCGCGTACTGCCACATGTGACCGACACGCGCGTGCGGCAGGCGGAGGTAGTGCTCGGGCCAGCGCAGCGGCGCGAGGTCGTGGACCGTGACGACGGCGCGCATGCGCCGCACGACCGGCAGCCCGAGCTGCACGGAGTGGTACACGTCCGCGTTGCGCCACCCGATCTCGAGCGGGAGCAGGACCGCGTCGAGCGCGAGCATCGCGAGCTCGGGACGCCGCGGTCGCGCGACGCGGATATCGCGATGCGGCGGCAGCGGCTGCGGGTCGGCGGGCGGGAATGTCGCGAGGCGCAGCAGCGTCCAGTCGACGTCACCGCGACGTGCGAACGCGCCGAGGAGGTTGCGCGTGTAGCGCCCGATCCCACGCGTCCGGCTGACCGTCTGCAGGTGCCTCGCGTCGAAGATCACACGCACTTCGCACCTACTATCGCGGCATGAGCGGGGGGTGCGGGGGTCCGCCCCCGCGAAGAACGGCGTGATCTCGGTCGTCGTACCGACGTACAACGAGGCCACGACGATCCCCACGCTCGCGGCGCGGCTCGCGGCGGCGATGGGCGCTCGCGCGTGGGAGCTCGTCGTGGTGGACGACGGATCGCCGGACGGCACCGCTGACGTCGCCGAGCGGCTCGCGCCGGCGATCCCCGTCCGCGTGGTGCGCCGCAGCGGCAAGCTCGGCCTCGCGACGGCGGTCATGGCCGGATTCGCCGCCGCGAGCGGCGACACGCTCGTCGTCATGGACGCGGATCTCTCGCATCCGCCCGAGGTCGTGCCGCGGCTCGTCGACGCGGTCGCGGACGGGAGCGAGCTCGCCGTCGGCAGCCGCTACGTCGCGGGCGGCGGGACCGTCGACTGGCCGCTGCGCCGGCGGGTGGTCTCGCGCGTCGCGTGCCTCATGGGGAACCTCCTCGTCCCGGTGCGTGACGCGACGAGCGGCTTCTTCGCGCTGCGCCGGTCGGTGATCGACGGCGTGCGGCTCGATCCGATCGGCTTCAAGATCGGCTTCGAGGTCATCGCGCGCGGCCGCTACCGGCGCGTCGTCGAGGTCCCCTACACGTTCCGCGACCGCGAGGCGGGCAGATCGAAGTTCGGCCGCCGCGAGATCCTCGACTACGCGCTCCAGCTCGGGAAAGTGGCGCGCGACAAGGTCACGGGCCGGCTCACATGAGCGAGCGCGCGCAGATCACGCTGCAGGTCGCGATCGTCGTGGGCGTCCTCGCGGCGGGCGTCTACGGGATCGCGACGAGCGTGCAGGCGCAGCCGCCACCGATCGCCAAGGCGACGGTCGGTCCCGACGCCAGCCTCATCGCGCAGACGGTGCG
>DASWDY010000153.1:0-6471 GCA_036395035.1 Candidatus Limnocylindria bacterium | reverse complement strand
CGCCTGCTGGAAGCGATAGGAGCTTTCGGCAATCTCGCGCTGCGGGAAGCCCTGCTCGATCGCGGGCACCATGCCGCCCATGCGATCGATGATGTCGAAATACTGCTGCGCGCCGTCGATCATGTCGCGCGTCAGCTTTTCGACGAAGTAGGAGCCGCCCAGCGGATCGACCGTGTGCGTCACGCCGCTCTCGTGCGCGATGATCTGCTGCGTGCGCAGCGCCAGCGTCGCCGCCTCCGCGGTGGGCAGCGCGAGCGCTTCATCCAGCGAGTTCGTGTGCAGCGAGTTGGTGCCGCCGAGCACGGCGGCCAGCGCCTGGATCGCGGTGCGCACGACGTTGTTGTACGGCTGCTGCGCCGTCAGCGAGACCCCCGCGGTCTGCGCGTGGGTGCGCAGCATCAGCGCGCGCTCGTTCGCCGGGTGGTAGCGGCGCTCCATCTCGCGCGCCCAGATGCGGCGCGCGGCCCGGAACTTCGCGATCTCCTCGAACAGGTCGTTGTGCACGTCGAAGAAGAAGGAGATGCGCGGCACGAAGCTGTCGACATCGAGGCCGGCGTCGACGCCCCAGCGGACGTACTCGAGGCCGTCGAGCAGCGTGAACGCGAGCTCCTGCACCGCGGTCGCCCCGGCCTCGCGGATGTGGTAGCCGGAGACGGAGATCGGGTTCCAGCGCGGCGTCTCGCGCGCGCCGTACCGCAGCGTGTCGACGACGAGCGTCATCGCGGCGCGCTCCGGGACGATCCACTCGCGCTGCGCGATGTACTCCTTCAGGCAGTCGTTCTGGATCGTGCCGCCGAGGCGGTCGAGCGCGATGCCGTGCTCCTGCGCGACCGCGAGGTACATCGCCCAGACGATCGAGGCCGGGCCGTTGATCGTCATGGACGTCGTGACCTCGTCCATGGGGATGCGGTCGAAGAGGATGCGCATGTCGGCGATCGACGACACTGCGACGCCTTCGCGCCCGACCTCGCCGCGCGACAGCGCGTCGTCGGCGTCGCGCCCCATGAGCGTCGGCATGTCGAACGCGGTCGAGAGCCCGGTCACGCCGTGCTGCCTGAGGTAGTGGAAGCGGCGGTTCGTGTCCTCGGGCGACCCGAACCCCGCGAACTGGCGCATCGTCCAGAGGCGGCCGCGGTACATCGAGGCCTGCACGCCGCGCGTGTACGGGAACTCGCCGGGGAAGCCGAGCGCGTCCGCGGGATCGGCGCGCACGTCCTCCGCGGTGTACAGCGGGTCGATCGGCATGTCGGAGAGCGTGCTGAAGCGCTCCTTGCGCTCCTTCGCGCGCGCGACCGCCGGCCCGTACATCTGCTCAAGCCACTCCTTCTTCCGACGCGACCTCGGGGGGACCCCTCGGATCGCGCCTGGGTGCTCGACCTCGCCGCTTCGCGCCTCGGTCTGCGCGCCCAGGGGACGGTCGGGCTCCACTTTCCTGACCTTCATGCGGCGAGCAGCTGACGGGCGATGACCAGGCGCTGCACCTCGCTCGTCCCCTCGTAGATCGTCGTCGCCCGCGCGTCGCGCGCGTACCGCTCGACCGCGGACTCGCGCATGTAGCCATATCCGCCGAGCGTTTGCACGGCGGTGCGCGTGGCGCGCTGGGCCATCTCCGTCGCGAAGAGCTTCGCCTCGGACGCCTCGCGCGTGAACGGCTGGCCTTGATCCCGCAGCCAGGCGGCCCGCAGCGTCAGGAGGCGCGCCGCGTCGACGTCCGCCCTCGCGCGCGCGAGGGCGAAGCGGACCATCTGGAACTCGGCGATCGGGCGGCCGAACTGGCGGCGCTCGAGCGCGTACGCGCCGGCCTTCTCGAGCGCGCCGCGCGCGAGGCCGACCGCCTGCGCGGCGATGCCGATGCGGCCGCCGTCGAGGCCGGCCATGGCGACGGCGCCGAAGCCCTTCCCCAGCGGGCCGAGCACGGCGTCGGCCGCGACGCGGACGTCGTCGAGCGCGAGCGGGCTCGTGTCGGTGGCGTGCAGGCCCATCTTCCGCTCGGCCTTGCCGATCGAGACGCCGGGCGCGTCCGTCGGGACGAGGAACGCCGTTATCCCCTCGCTGGGCTTCCGTGGATCCACCTCACCGACCCGAGCGAGCACGATCACGACTGGCGCGTACCGGAGGTTCGTCACGAACATCTTCCGGCCGTTCATGATCCAGCCGTCGCCGTCGCGCCGCGCCGCCGTGCGGAGCGCCGCGGCGTCCGACCCCGAGCCCGGTTCGGTCAGGCCGAAGGCGCCGAGGCCCGAGCCGTCCATCAGCCGCGGCAGCCAGCGGCGCTTCTGCTCCGCCGTCCCGAGCCGCACCAGCGTGCCCTCGGTGATGCCGCTGTTGACGGACACGGCGACCGCGAGCGAGCCCCACACCGCGGCGAGCTCCTCCAGCACGAGCGCGAACGCGACGCCGCTCGCGCCGAGACCGCCGTCGGCCTCGGGCACCGTCATGCCGAGCACGCCGAGGCGCCCGACCTCGCGGACGACGTCGGGAGGGATCGCCCCCGCCGATTCGGCCGCGTCGATCCGCGGCTCGAGGCCCCGCGCGAACGTGCGCACGGCGTCCGCGAGCGAGGTTTCCTCCGGACCGACGCTCGGCAGCATCAGGCGCCGGCCTTCGCCTTCTTCACCTCTTCGGTGAACGCGGGAAGGAACTCGAACAGGTCGCCGACGACGCCGTAGTCCGCGACCTTGAAGATGTCGGCCTCGGGATCCTTGTTCACGGCGACGATGACCTTGCTCGACGTCATACCTGCGAGGTGCTGGATCGCGCCGGAGATCCCGAGCGCGATGTACAGGTCCGGCGTGACGGTGCGTCCGGTCTGGCCCACCTGCTCCTCGTTCGGCCGCCATCCCGCGTCGGTGACGGCGCGCGACGCGCCGAGGGCCGCGCCGAGGATGCCCGCGAGCTCCTCCACCTGCTTCCAGTTCTCGGGACCGCGCAGGCCGCGGCCGCCCGAGACGACGACGCGCGCTTCCGCGAGCGGGATCCGTCCGCTCGCCGCGGCGCTCGGCTCGAACCGCTGGAACGCGAGCTTCTCCGCGCTCGCGTCGGCGGTGACGCTCTCGACCACTGGCTCCGCCGCTCCGCTCTTGAGCGTGAACGCGCCGGGCCGCACCGAGACGACCGCGGGGAGCGTCGCGCGGACCGTCGCGCGCACCTTGCCCGCGTACATCGTCCGCGTGATCGTGGCGGCGCCGTCCTCCACCGCGAGATCGGTCGCCTCCGACGCGTACGCCCATCCGAGGCGCGCGGCGAGGCGCGCGCCGAGATCGCGGCCCGTCGGCGTCGCGCCGACGAGGATGAGGTCGGGCGCGTCGGCCTTCGCCTTCGTCGCGAGCGGGCCGACGGCGGGCAGCGACGAATAGCGCTCGAGACCCGTGACCTCGATGGCGGTCGCGTCGCCGAGCTCCTTCGCCTTCGCGGCGATCTCGAGGCTGACGCGCCGGGGGCCGGACGCGCTGCGTTCGACGATGGCCCAGACCTTCATAGGACCTTGGCCTCCTCGCGGAGCAGCCGCACGAGCTCGGCGGCGGTCTGCTTCATGTCGCCGTCCTTCAGGATCTTGCCGCCGCCACGGGCCGGCGGCGGCTCCATCTTCACGATCTCGAGCGACGGCGCGCGCGCGTCGATGCCGAGGGCGGCGACGTCCTTCTCGGGGATCTCCTTCTTCTTCGCCTTCATGATCCCGGGGAGCGACGGGTAGCGCGGATCCTTCTCGCTCTTCTGCACCGTGAGCACCGCGGGACCGCTCGCGCGCCAGACCTCGTGGCCGCCCTCGACCTCTTTCCAGACGTCGATGCCGTTGAAGCTCCCGGCGGGACCCGCATCAGCGGGCGCGAACTTCGTGATCGTCGAGACGTGCGGCCAGCCGAGGGCCTCCGCGAGCGCGAGACCGACGAGCCCCTGGTCGTCGTCGGAGGCCTGCCGCCCGCAGAGGACGAGATCGGCCTTCGCCTCCTCGACCACCTTCGCGAGCGCGCGCGCCACGGCGGATCCTTGCAGCGTCTCCGCACCTTGTCCGCTCACGAGGATCGCCTCGTCGCAGCCCATCGCGAGCGCCTGGCGGAGCGCATCGCGCCCGCGCGCCGCGCCGAGCGTCACGACCGCGACGGTCGTCGAGGGATCCGCGTCCTTGCGCTCGAGCGCGAGCTCGACCGCGTACTCGTCGTACGGCGAGATCGCCCACGTGATCTGGCTCGCGTCGACGGACCTGCCGTCGGCCGCGACCTTCACGCGCACGGTCGAGTCCGGGGTCTGCTTCACGCACACCAGGATCTTCACTTGTCCCGTACCTCCCATATGGTCCCCCGGGCGCGCAGACCGAGGCGAAGACGAGGTCGAGCACCCGGCCGCGAGCGAGGATCCATCACGAGCGAGCGATCAGACGTGCTTGGACGAGCTCCATGACGTCGATCGGCTTGATGCGCTCCTGCACGGCCTTCGCCCCGACCGCCTCGTCGAGCATGATCAGGCAGAACGGGCACCCCGAGGCGACCTTCGTCACGGGCGTCGCCGCGTCGACGGCGAGGATCTGGTCCATGCGGCGGTGGTTCACGCGCTGGCCGACCTTCTCCTCCATCCACATCCGTCCGCCGCCGGCGCCGCAGCAGAAGCCGCGCTCGCGGTGGTGCGGCGCGATCTCGACCGTCGTCACGCCGGGCATCGCGCCGAGCACATCGCGCGGCGCGTCGTAGACCTTGTTGTGCCGACCGAGGTAGCACGGGTCGTGGTACGCGACGGACTCGGTCGCGCCGTCGCGCATCCGGAGCTTTCCCTCGCGCACGAGCCGGTCGACGAGCTGCACCGCGTGCACGACCTCGTACGACCCGCCGAGCTGCGGGTACTCGTTCGCGATCGTGTTGAAGCAGTGCGGGCACGAGGCGATGACCTTCGTCACCCCGTACTTCCGCAGCGTCTCGATGTTCTGCTGCGCCTGCGTCTGCCAGAGGTACTCGTTGCCGATGCGCCGCGCCGGGTCGCCGTTGCATGTCTCCTCGGTCCCGAGGATCGCGAACGAGACGTCCGCCGCGCGCAGCACCTCGACCACCGCACGCGCGACCTTCTGGTTGCGGCGGTCGAACGAGGCGGCGCAGCCGACGAAGTACAGCCACTCGGCGTCGGGCTTCTCGGCGAACGTCGGGACGCCGAGGTCCTTCGCCCAGTCGGCACGGGTGTCGGGCGGCTGGCCCCACGGGTTCCCCGCGCGCTCGATGTTCGTGAGCGAGCGCTGCGCCTCGGGCGGCACGTCGCCCTCGTTCATCGCGAGCCAGCGGCGCATGTCGACGATCTTGTCGATGTGCTCGATCGTCACGGGACAGGCCTCGACGCACGCCGCGCAGGTCGTGCACGCCCAGAGCTCCTCGGTCTTCGTCGGGCCGTATCGCGCGGGCGGCGTCCCGCGGTCGGCGCCGTCGCGCACGAGGCGATGGCCCTCGTGCAGCAGCTGGTCGCGAACGTCGAGGACGATCTTCTGCGGGTCGAGCGGCTTCCCCGTCGCGAGCGCGGGGCACTGGTCGGAGCAGCGGCCGCACTCCGTGCACGTGTACCCGTCGAGCAGCTGCTTCCACGAGAGGTCCCGGACGGATCCGGCACCGAACGTCTCGCGCTCCTCGATCTTGGTGATGAGGTCGAGCGCCCCGCGAGGACGCTGCGAGCGGAAGAACACGTTCGGGAGCGTCGTGACGATGTGCAGGTGCTTGCTCTGCGGCAGGTAGGCGGCGAACGCGGCCACGCCGACGAGGTGGCCCCACCAGGCCGCGCCATACACGACCGCCGAGCTCTCGCCGGGGAAGGGTGATGGCCAGAGCCGCGTGATGAGCGTGGCCAGCGGCGGCGCGGTGAACCCTTGCGCTGCGACGCGCGCCACGAGGCCGGCGGTCTCGAACAGCAGCAGCGTCAGCATGAGGAACGCGATCCCGGCGAGGATGAGGTAGCCATCGAGCGCGACGTGCATGCGCGGCGGCGGGAAGAACAGCCGGCGCACGACCGCGAGCGCGATCGACAAGAGCACGGCGATCGCGAAGAGGTCCACGGTCCAGACGAAGGGCGCGGTGCCGGTCCCCGGGATACGGAAGCCGAACACGCCCGAGAGGAAGAGGTCGACCGTCCCGATCGTGATGATGAGGAAGCCCCAGAAGATGAGCGCGTGCGCGAGCCCGCGCACGTAGTACGGCCGCTTCAGCAGCTTGCGCTGGCCGAGATAGATGACGAGCTCGTCGCGGATGCGCCGGAGCGGCCGCTGGGTGCGGTCCTCGTCGCGGCCGAGGCGGAGGTAGCGGTAGAGCTGCCACGCGCGGCCCACGAACAGCCCCCAGCCGACCGCCCACACGACGATGAGCAGGCCGACGAGGACGGCGTTGCCCGCCGTCGGCGCGATCACGCCGCGCCGCCGCCGAGCATGTCCTCGGCGATGACGAGCTGCATGATCTCGCTCGTCCCCTCGTAGATCTCCGTGATCTTCGCGTCGCGGTAGTGCCGCTC
>DASWDY010000152.1:0-3515 GCA_036395035.1 Candidatus Limnocylindria bacterium | reverse complement strand
GATGCAGGCGCCCGGGTGGCCGGGCCTCGCGTACTTCCGACCGAGCTTGCGCGCCTTGCCGAACAGCGACATGACGATGAGGGCATCCATACCGAACCACATGCTCGTCATCGAGCTCGCGTCGACGTAGATGAACGGCAGGTTGGCCTCGGCCGCGATGATGCCGGCGAGGAAGCTCTTTCCCGTCCCGGGCGCGCCCGCGAGGAGCATACCCTTGGGCGGTTCGCCGCCCATCGCCCGGAACTTGTGGATACCCTGGAGGATCCGGACCGTGCTCTTCGCGTGCTCCAGCAGGTCGGGCTGGCCGCGGTAGTTGTCGAACGTGAGGGCGATCTGCGGGCTGTCAGGCGTCACGGTGTACGTGCGCGGCCGCGACAGGAACCACATGAGGACGCCGAACTGCGCGATCATCGCGAAGGCGTAGAAGAGGAGCAGCACGAGCATCGAGGGCGCCTGGGCGATCAGGCCGACGAGCCCTTCGATGAGCCCCCGCACGCCGAACGTGAGGACGGCAAGGGTCATGATCAGGAGGAGGATCAGCAGGCGCCGGCGGTTCCGTTCCCACATGTAGGCGCCGTGATCGAGCATCTTGTCCATCGGTGCCGCCTCGACACCGACACCCGCCGCCTGGGCGGCGACGCTCTTCGAGGTCATGTCTGGGCTGCTCAATTCACACCTACGACCTTCCCGTCGCGCACGCGGAAGACGATCCCAACGATGACCTTCTCACCGGACTGGGCCCGGCCGCCGGCCACGTATGCAGAAAGGATATCCCCCTGCCTTTCCGTGGCGCCGGTGAACATGACCTCATCGATGTCGACCAGGGGCTCGATCGCTCCTGCCAGCCGCTGTAGCAATTGCGGGTCCAGGGACCTGGCGAGGCCCCGCGCGTCGTCCTGGAGCAGGAAGCTCGTCAGCCGGGCGGCCGCGGCGGGCTCCTCGACGGGCGGCAGCCCCCGCCAGGGGCTCTCGGGCGGCGCGGGATTCGCGAGCTGCGCCCCGAAGGCGCCCGCGATGGCGCCGCCGAGGAACACGACAAGGCCGATGATGGCCTTCGCCTTATTCACGCCGCACGACCTTGCCGCTGGCGAGGGTGAGCGCGAGCGGGAAGAACTGTCGCTGCCCGCCCGCGGCGCGGATCTCGATCGCGTAGATGTGCACTGCGAGCGATCCGGCGGTCCGCCCGCCGAGGTACGTGAGCGAGATCGGCGTGATCTGCCCCGTCGCTTCCTGCGACTGCGCGTACTGCATCGCGCGGTTCACGACGTCGGTCTTCGGGGAGAGCGAGACGAGGGTGTCGGACTCGTTCTGCAGCAGGCCCAGCATGTACCGGCGCGACGCGGCACTCTCGTGGACGCCGAACACGGCCTTCTCCTCGAGGAGGCCGCCGCCGATCGCGGTGACGACGAAGCTGAGCAGGGCCCCGAGCACGAAGACGATCGCCCACGGGCGCAGTGCCCGCAGCATCCCCACCGACCGAGTCTAGGCGGGACCGGCGGCGCGTAGCTGAGGGACCGCTAGGACGACCCCGCCGAGGACGACGAGGACCAGTCCGGCGCTGCCCGCGACGGCGAGCGGGACGCCGAACGCGATGGCGAGCGCGCCGAGGAGCGGTCCGTTCACCACGCGCAGACCCTGCGTGCCGAACGTGTACGCGCCCATGACGCGCCCCCGGATACGGTCGGGGGCCGACAGCTGCAGCGTCGTGTTCGTCAGCGACGCGGTGATGACCCCCGCCGCGCCCACGACGAGCATGAGCGCGAGCGAGACCGCGTACTCGCCGGAGAAGGCGAACAGGAGGATGGCGAGCATCTCGACCATCGCGGTGAGGGCGATGAAGAGCGCCGGGCGCTTCCGCTCGCGCGCCGACCCGAGGTACACGGCGGCCACGATCGCGCCGACGCCGCTCGCGACGAGCAGGAACGGATACGCGAGCGGGATCGTCGGGAAGCGGTCCACGGCGAACACGACGAGCAGCGAGTTGAACGTGTGCCCGAGGAAGATGACGGTCACGGCCTCGATCCCGATGAGCGAGCCCAGCAGCGGGCGCTGGCGCACGTAGCCGAGACCCTCGCGCAGCGCGTCCATCGCCGGGCGACGCTCGCCCTCGTGCAGCCGCTTGATGTGCACGAGGGAGAGGAAGACGAGCAGCGGGATGAAGGTCATCGCGTTCACGAGGAACCCCCAGCCGGCGCCGAACGCGAGGAACACGAAGCCGGCGACGGCCGGCCCGATGACCTGCGAGAACTGCCGCATGGTCGAGTTCAGGCTCACGGCGGAGAGGAGCCGCTCCCTCCCGACGATGGAGTGGATGAGCGTCTGCTGCGCGGGATTGCCGATCGCGCCCGCGAACCCGTGGACGAGGAGCAGCCCGAAGATCCACCAGACCGTCACGATGTTCGAGAGGGTCGCGATCGCGACGCCGAGCGCCGCTGTCAGCAAGAGGAGCTGCGCGACGATCTGGACCTTCCGCGGGTCGTAGCGGTCCGCCAGGACGCCGCCGTAGAGCGCGAACACGGTGAACGGGACCCAGTGCGCGAACACCATCATCCCGAGCCAGAACGGCGCGCCCGCGAGGCCGACGAGCTGCACGACGAGATATCCGCGGATGACGTTCTCCATCCCGTCGCCGGTCTGCGAGATCCAGCTCACGATCCAGTACCAGCGGAACGTCGGGACCTCGAGCGCCGCGAAGCGCGTGCGCCGCGGCGCCGCGAGGACGCCGAGGGTCGGGGCCGCGACGACGGCGGGGTCCCGCTCGGTCAGCTCGGCCATCTCGTCGTCAGTCTGAGCGAGATCAGGGCGGCGTGATGAACATCTGCGTGAACATCCGGCCGTAGGGCCCGGCGCTCATCACGCCGATGCCGATCCGCGTGAATTCCGGACGGAGGATGTTCTCCCGGTGGCCCTCGCTCGCCATGAGGCCCCGGTGCGCGACCGCGACCGACTGCGCGTACGCGAGGTTCTCGCCCGCGCGCGAGTACTTGATCCCGGCGGCGTCGAGCCGGTCGAACGGCGACCCCTTCACCGGCGACTGATGTCCGAAGTAGCGCAGCCGGAACATCTCCTCGGAGTGCTGCCGCGCGACCGGGACGAGCCGCGGGTCGATCGTGAGCGGCTGCAGACCGACGGCGACCCGCTCCTCGTTCAGCAAGGCGACCATCTGGGCCTCCGCCTGCGGATCGGCCTGCAGCTGCAGGTCGGCGGGCAGGTCGAGCTCCTGGCGGCGGTCGGCGTCGATCTTCGTGACGAAGAGCGCGCTCGCGTCGCCGCCGAGGATCTGCCCGAGATACGGCTGCGCCGCGGCGACGCTCGAGACGAGCGCGCGGCCGAGGCGCGACCCGTCGATCGCGTTCCGCACGTCGTTCCCGACCGGCAGGACGATGAGCGCCGCGAGCCCGATCGACGTGACGACGAGCGCGCGCAGCACGGACGGCACGACGCCGAACGCGCGGTCGATGATGCGGGCCGCGCGGCGAGCGTGGACGGCGCGGACGAGCGGCCAGATCGCGAAG
>DASWDY010000151.1:0-6328 GCA_036395035.1 Candidatus Limnocylindria bacterium | reverse complement strand
CGAGCCGTCCCTCGGGCTCTCGCCCAAGCTCGTCCTCGACCTGTTCGAGATCATCCGCACGCTGAAGCGCGAGGGGCTCACCATGCTCCTCGTCGAGCAGAACGTGCACATGGCGCTCGCGGTGAGCGACCACGCGTACGTGATGGGCGGCGGGCGCATCGAGATCGAGGGCCGCGCGCGCGAGGTCCGGCGCATGGAGTCCGTGCGCAAGGCGTACCTGGGGCTGTGATGCGTCGTCGCCGTCTCCTCATGCTCGCCGGCGCGTCCGTCGCGGCCGCCTGCACCGCGAAGGTGACCGAGGCCACGCCGGGATCGGCGGCCGTCACGCCGCTCCCCGCCCTCGCCGCGAACCCCGCAGCGGGGCAGTGGCCGGCGATCATCGGTCGCGCACCCGCCGAGGTCCGCGAGGCGTACGAGTTCGCCGTCGCGAGCGAGAAGACCCTGCGGTGGATCCCGTGCTACTGCGGCTGCGGCATGCACGGCGACCGCGACAACTTCGACTGCTACGTGAACGAGATCCGCGGCGGCGGCTGGCTCGTCCTCGACGACCATGCGCTCACCTGAAGCGTCTGCGTCGGGATCACGCGTGACGTGATGCGGATGACCGGGTCGATGACGCTCAAGGAGATGCGCGCGTCCGTCGACCGCAAGTGGTCGAGCTCGGGACCGGGTACGCGCACACCGTTCCCCTGAACCGATCCCCTTCGTCCGCGGCGACCCGGGGTTCGGGATCATGGCGGCGTGCGGGGCCGCGGATCTCGTGGCACGCCACATGGCCGGCGATGCCTTGCCGCCGTATGGGCCGGCGTTCCTGCCCTCGCGCTACGCCGACCCGGCCTATCGCGAGCGCATGCGGGAGATGATCTCCGGGCAGCTCTGAGGCCGGGGGTCCGACCGGCCCGCCCCCATGGACCGAACGGCACTGGCCGCCCCAAGGCGTCGGCGGACACTGCTCGGACACGATGGTCACCCGCTACGAAGGTGGACCGGTCCTCGTCGCCGAGGATGATTGCGACCTCCTCGCCGCGATCCGCGAGGCGCTGCGCTCCGACGACGCTCTCGTGGTCGGCTGCCGCACCGTCCGCACCGCGCTCGAGGCGGCGGAGTTCCACCGTCCATCGGTCGCGGTCATCGACCTCGCGATGGAGGGCGGCCGTGGCTGGGAGCTCCTCCACGGGACGGGTGCGCGCGCGGGCACGCGCCTGCTCGCGCTCGACCGCCGAGGCGAGCCGCTCGTGCGGCGTGCCGCGTTCGCCGCGGGCGCCGACGACGTCGCGAGCCCCCCGCTCGAGCCATCCGAGATCGCCGCGCGCGTCCGCTCGCTCCAGAAGCGCGACCGCGCCGACGTGGACGGCACGGTCCTGCGCCACCGCGACCTCGTCGTGGATCTGCAGTCCCACGAGGTGCGCGTCGGCGGCCGGGCGGTGTCGCTCACCGTGCAGCAGTTCGCGATCATCCGCGCGCTCTGCGAGGCCCGTGGGGCCGCGCTGCACCGCTCGCAGCTCCTCGCGCGCATCGCCGCGGTCGACGACGAGCCGCCGTCGGATCGCGCGATCGACCTGCACGTCTCGCGTCTCCGGCGCCGGCTCGGCGAGCCCGGCTGCCGCTACATCGAATCGGTCTACGGGATCGGCTACCGCCTCGCGCCCGCGGAGGTCTCGACGCCGCTCCCGGGCGACGCCGCCGGCGCGGTGCTCGACGCGATCGAGCAGGGCGTGATCGTCGTCGATCCGACGATGCGGATCCGCTCCGCGAACCGGGCCGCGATGCGCCTGCTCGGACGCGAGGACCTCGTCGGGCTGCCGTGCGGAGACGTCCTGCGCTGTCGCACGCCCGAAGGCGCAACGATCGCGGGACCGGGATGCCTCGGCCGCGCGGTCTGCACCGGGGGCGGCCCCATCCCGCACGTGTCGGCGATCGTCGCCGTTGACGGATCGCACGCGATCGTCGACCTGTCGCACACCGCCGTCGCGCTCGACGGCGGACCGCGCCTCGTCGCGATCGAGATCCGTCAGGCCGGCTGACACGAGACGGACGATCTTCGTCCGTAACGTGCCGACCATGTCACCCGCCACCGCGCTCCGGACCCGCGAGCTGACGCTCGACGACGCCCACACCCTCGCGGCGCTCTCGCTCCGGCTGGGCCTCAGCGAGACGCCCGAGCAGTGGTCGGCGTTCCTCCGGCGCACGAGCGTGGTCTCGGTCGGGGCGCTCGCGGATGACCGCATCGTCGGCTACGCCGCGGGCGACGTCCGCGGCGGGTTCGGCATGGCGGGACCGGTCGCCTGGCTCGAGGCGTTCGGCGTCGAGCTCGAGCGGCGCGGCGGCGGCGTCGGTCGGACGCTGCTCAGCGAGGTGCTCGAACGGTTCGCGCGGCGCGGCGCGGCGCACGTCTACACGCTCGTGCCGGTGCACGACCAAGTGCTCGCGCCGTTCTTCCGGCAGGTCGGATTCCGCGACGAGGCGCTCGTGTGCCTGGGGAGGTCGCTGTGACGCTCGACCTCGCGACCTATCGGGACGTCATCGAGGACCGCGAGTTCCCGACGGTCCGCGAATGGCGCGAGCGCACCGGCGGCAAGGTCATCGGGTGCTTCCCGGTGTACGCCCCGGTCGAGGTCCCGTACGCGCTCGGCATGCTGCCGATCGGGCTCTTCGGGGGCGGCAACCGCATCGAGATCGCGAACGCCGACTCGCGGTTCCAGTCGTTCATCTGCTCGATCGTGAAGAGCACCCTCGAGCTCGCGTTCGTCGGCAAGCTCGACCTCGTCGACGGCCTGATGTTCCATTCGATCTGCGACCCGGCGCGG
Organism: Candidatus Limnocylindria bacterium; assembly: GCA_036395035.1. Classification (GTDB taxonomy): domain Bacteria; phylum Chloroflexota; class Limnocylindria; order P2-11E; family P2-11E; genus JACPOT01. The sequence goes on along the minus strand of DASWDY010000151.1, from coordinate 3,521 downwards.
AACCTCTCGAGCGTCATGGAGCGGAACTTCCCGGAGCGGCCGTCCATCTACGTCCACCTCCCGCAGAACATGACCTCGCCGCACGCCGCGCCGTACCTCGCGTCCGAGCTGCGCCGCGTCGGCGCGGCGCTCGCGCCGATCGCCGGGCGCACGCTCACCGATGAGGACCTCTGGCGGAGCATCGACGCCTACGAGTCGGTCCGCGGCCTCCTGCGCGAGCTCTACGCCCTCCGCTCCGAGACGCCGGAGCGCATCTCGACCGGCGAGCTCTACACGCTCGCGCGCCTGGTCACGCTCATGGATCCCGCCGACTCGTCGAAGGTGCTCGCCGACGCTCTCGCAGAGGCGCGCCGCCGCGAAGCCAAGGTGAAGGACCGCATCCGCGTCGTCCTCGTCGGGTCGTTCTGCGAGCAGCCGCCGCTCGAGCTCATCGAGAGCCTCGAGGAGTCCGGCTGCTACATCGTCAACGACGACTTCCTGCAGGGGTGGCGCTGGGCGCAGCGCGGCGTCCGGCGGGGCGGCGATCCGTACCTCGCGCTCGCGCGCTCGTATCTCGACGACAGCGTGCACCTCAGCACGAAGCACGACCTGCGTCAGCCGCGCGCTCAGGCGCTGCTCGAGAGCGTGGGGCACCACAGGGCCGACGCCGCGATCTTCCTCGGCGCGAAGTTCTGCGAGCCGGGCCTGTTCGACTACGCGCTCTACCGCAAGGCCCTCGACGCCGCCGCGATCCCGCATCTCTTCCTCGAGTTCGAGGAGAAGATGTGGCTCTACGACCGGGTCCGCGGCGAGGTCGAGACCTTCGTCGAATCGATGCTCTTCGCGGAGGCACGGGTATGACGACAGCAACTGCCCAAGCAGGGGCCACGACCCCTGCGCAGATCAAGTACCAGGGGACCATCCATGAGCTCCAGAAGCAGCTCATGACCCGCTATTACGACCAGCTGACCGCGATCGCGCAGGGCGGTCCCGGACGATCGGCGCAGCTGCTCATCGCGGGCAACCCGGTCGAGATCCTGCGCGCGTTCGACATGATCCCGGTGTTCCCCGAGGTCAACGCGCTGCAGCTCGCCGTGCGGAAGACGTCGCTGCCCCTCATCCAGAAGGCCGAAGAGCTCGGGTACGCGACGGACAACTGCGCGTACGTGAAGGCAGACATCGGCATGTGGCAGAACGGCGGCGTCGCCCCCTTCGGCACCGTGCCGAAGCCCGACATCCTCGTGTGCAACTACGTGGGCTGCAACGTGTACCTGAACTGGTTCGAGCACCTCGCCGAGCTCGTCGGGGCGCCCGCGGTGAACATCGACATCCCGTTCCTGCGCACGGCGGCCGGCACGCCGACCGACGAGGACGTCACGTACGTCATGGCGCAGCTCAAGGAGCTCATCCAGCAGCTCGAGCGGATCACCGGCACCGAGTTCGACGAGGACAAGTTCAACGAGATCGTCGCGCGGTCCGCGCGCGTCGGCGAGCTCTGGTCGAAGATCAAGGAGCTCACGAAGCGGCGCCCTGCGCCGTACGACGCCTACTTCGACTCCGTCACGATGATGGCTCCGCTCTACTGCCTCCGCGGCACGCCCGAAGGCCTCGACTTCTTCGAGCGCGCGTACGAGGAGATGTCCGCGCGCGCCGAGACGGGCACCGGACCGCTCCCGCAGGAGCGCTTCCGCATCGTCATCGAGGGACCGCCCCCGTGGCCGTTCCTGCGCGCGTTCCGCGACATGTTCAGCCGCTGGGGCGCCGTCGCGGTCGCATCGACGTACTCGACCGTCGGCGGGCTCTGGGAGTTCGGCTTCCGCCACGACCCGGCGAAGCCGCTCGAGAGCGTCGCGCGCCACATGCTCGAGGCGAACCTCTGCAACCGATCGATGCTGCAGCGGTACTCGCAGATCGAGCGCTACGTGAGCGAATGGGACGCGGACGCGCTCGTCATCCATTCGGTGAAGAGCTGCCGCCTGTTCTCGGCGGGTCAGGGCGACATGCGCGAGCACTTCGTGCACGACCGCGAGCTGCCGACCCTGCTCATCGAATCGGACCTCGAGGACCCTCGGTACTTCTCCGCCGCGCAGCTGCGGAACCGCATCGACGCGTTCTTCGAGGCGCTCGAGCAGCGGCGCGTCACCGCCGGCGTCGTGGCGGCGGAAGCCGTCGTCGCGGCGCGGGCCGCCACGCAGGCGCCGGCATGAGGTACTCGGCAGGCGTCGACGTCGGCTCCACGCAGACCAAGGCCGTGATCCTCGACGAGAGCGGCGCGATCGTCGCGCGCGCCCTCACCGACACAGGCGCGTATCTGGTCCGCGCGGCCGACCGCGCGTTCGAGCAGGCCCTCACGTCGGCCGGCGTGCGCCGCGATCAGGTCGGGTACGTCGTCGGGACCGGCTACGGACGGTTCAACGTCGCGTTCGGCGACACCCAGGTCACGGAGATCTCGTGCCACGCGAAGGGCGCGTGGGCCATCTTCCCGGCCACGCGCACCGTCATCGACATCGGCGGCCAGGACACGAAGGCCATCGGCGTCTCGGACCGCGGCGAGGTCCTCGACTTCGCGATGAACGACAAGTGCGCCGCGGGCAGCGGCCGGTTCCTGACGAATTCGGCGGAGGCGGTGGGCATGGACGTGTCGGAGATCGGCGATCGATCGCTGCTGGCCAAGCAGCCCGTGCGCCTCTCGACGGTCTGCACCGTGTTCGTCGAGTCGGACATCCTCTCGTACCTCGCCCAGGGCAAGAAGGTCGACGACATCCTCGCCGGCGTGCACGCCGCGATCGCGAACCGCACGGTCGCCCTCGTGCGCCGCGTCGGCACGAACTCCGAGGTGACGTTCACCGGCGGCGTCTCGCGCAACGCCGGCATGCGCCGCGCGATCGAGGAGAAGCTCGGCGTGCCCATCAACGCGAGCTCGGACTCGCACTACACCGGCGCGATCGGGGCGGCGATGTACGCCCTCGAGCGCATGCGCAGCGCCTCCGCGGCGGTGGCGTGATGGCCCGTCTGATCGGCGGCATCGACATGGGCGCGCGGAGCGCGAAGGCGGTCGTCATCGACGAGACCGGGCGGATGCTCGGGCACGGCATCGCGAAGATGCGGCCCGACTTCGACGGCCTCGCGCGCGAGGTCCTCGGCCGGGCCACCGAAGAGGCGCACGTGCCCGTGACCGACGTCGCGTACGTCGCGACGACCGGTCTCGGCCGCTACAACGTGCCCTTCCGCGACATCCAGATCACCGACATCACGGCCGTCGCCCGCGGGGCGTCGCACCTCTTCCCCGGCACGCGGTCCGTCATCGACATCGGCGCGCAGAGCACGCGCGCCATCCGCCTCCTCGACGGCGGGCGCGTGAAGGAGTTCCGCTCGAATGACAAGTGCGCCGCGGGGGCCGGCGGGTTCGCCGAGCGCGCCGCCCGCTACCTCGAGATCCGTCTCGACGACATCGGCGACCTCTCGCTGAAGGCGACGTCCGCGCAGCAGATCTCGTCCGTGTGCGCGGTCTTCGCGGAATCGGAGATCATCAACCTCGTCAC
>DASWDY010000150.1:0-7504 GCA_036395035.1 Candidatus Limnocylindria bacterium | reverse complement strand
CAGTCGCGGTCGAGGCGATGTGACGCGCTGAAGTCGCGCACGCTCGCGGGCGTGTCGCCGCTCGGATCCACGGACACCGCGACGAAGCGCACGCGATCGGCGTCCGCGCCGAGCCGCTGCTGCGCCGCGCGAAAGTGCTCGGCCGTGAGCGGGCACGTGTCGGGGCACCTCGTGTAGAGGAATGCGAGCGCGACGACGCTCCCGCGCAGGCTCGCGAGCGACACCGTGGATCCGCTGCGTCCGTCGGTGAGCGTGAAGTCGGGCGCGGCCTGCGCGCCGAGGTCGGTGCCCGCGAGCTTCTCGGGCGCGCACGCGATCAGCGAGAGGAACGTGACGAACATGACGGAACGCAGGACGTTCATCCCTGCGAGCATAGGAACATGGATGCTCGCGTCCTCATCGCGTACGTCGCGCAGGTGGCGATCTGGGGCACGACCTGGGGCGCGATCAAGATCGGTGTGGCGGATGTTCCGCCGTGGATCTTCGCGTTCGACCGCTCCGTGCTCGTCTCGCTCGCGCTCACGTCCGTCGCTCTCGCCTTCCGCCTGCCGTTCCCGCGCGGGCGTCGGACGCTCGCCCTCGTCGCGGTCAGCGGCTCGATCAACAGCGGCATCTGCTGGGCGCTCATCTTCTGGGCGGAGCAGTTCGTCCCGAGCGGGCTCGTGGCGGTCTTCGGCGCGACCGCGCCGATCTGGACCGCGCTGCTCGCGCATTTCCTCGTGCGCGGCGACCGGCTCTCGGCGGCGAAGGTCGGCGCGCTCGCGCTCGGCTTCGGCGGCGTCGCGGCGCTCGTCGGCACCTCCGGGGAGATCAGTGGCGGTCCGGCCCTGCTCGCGACCGTCCTGCTCGCGCTCATGCCGCTCACGTGGGGGATCTCGGGGATCCTCATGTCGCGGGCGCTGCGCGACGTCTCGCCGATCCCCGCGATCGCCATCGGGACCGCCGTGGGTGGGATCTTCCTCGTCCCGTTCGCGCTGAGCGAGCTCGCGAAGCCGGCGTCCTGGAGCGCCGACGCGATCGCCGCGCTCCTCTATCTGTCGTTCATCGGGTCGGGCGTCGGGCTCGTCCTCAACTTCTGGCTCTACCGGCGGCTGCGCCCGACGACGGTGATGCTCTCGCAGCTCCTGATCACCGTGGAGGCCGTGCTCATCGGCGCGCTCTTCCTGGACGAGCGGATCACGCCGAGCATGCTGCTCGGCGCGGCGCTCGTGCTCGTCGCGGTCGCGCTGAACGCGCGCGCGGGCCGCGGTCCCTCGCCGCGCGGGCCGATGCCGGAGAGCGCGGTCGCCACTCCGGCGGACTGAGCGGCGCTCGTGCGGACGCTTGGCCCAAGTACGACAGTTCAGTAGTATTCGTGAGGTCGGGTCACCGGATGCCCTCCGGTAGGCCGGCTCGGAACAGGGACTGGGATGGCGATCGAAGCCGACGAGCTCAACCTATTCACGAGCGACCCCACGCTGCTCGAGCGCTCCGCGGACGAAGAGTACGAACGCGCCGCGAGCGCGCTCTCGAAGATCGCGGATCCGGAGCGGCTCAAGCTCCTTCACGCGCTCTGCCTCGACGCCGACACGCCGCAGAAGGCGGCCGTCTGGGCGGGGCTCTCGCAGTCCGTCGCGGAGCGCGAGCTCGGCGCGATGGTCGACCTCGGCCTCGTCGAGCGCAAGGACGGCGCTCGCGGCACCACGTACGTCCCGCGCGACGGTCATCTCGTCGTGCAGCTGCACGTCGCGCTCGCGCACGGGCGCGAGGACCCGGGCCAGCGTCATCCGCGCCTCATCGCGCGCCGGCGCGTCGTCCGCGCGAAGGGCGACGGGCGCCGGGTAGCCTAGGCGCGGGGATGGCGGAGCAGAGCCTGCGGCGCCTGCGGCGCATCGGCTCGGACGAGAAGTTCCTCGGCCCGCTCGAGGCCGCGGTCATGGAGCGGCTCTGGAAGCGCGGGACCGCGACGGTGCGCGACGTCGTCGAGGACCTCGGGCGCACGCGCGCCCTCGCCTACACGACGGTCATGACGATCATGACGCGCCTCCACACGAAGGGGCTCCTCGAGCGCTCGCGCGACGGCAAGACCTACGTGTACCGCCCCGCGTGCAGCCGCGAGGAGCACCGCGAGCGGCTGTCGCGCGATCTCGTGCGCGGGCTCGTCGACGAGTTCGGCGAGGTCGCGCTCGCGCAGTTCGTCGCGGAGCTCGACGGCGTCGACGCGGCGCACCGCGCGGCGCTGCGCAAGCTCGCGAAGGCGGATGGCCGTGCTGCGCGCTGATCGCGCCTTCGGGCTGCTCGTGCTTCTCGCGCTCGTCTCGTCGGCGATCCTCATCGCGCTCCTCGCGACGCTCGTCCCGCGCGTGGAGCTCCTCGTCGAGCGCGGTGCCGAGGAGGCAGGGGACCTCGTCGCCATCCTGCTGCTCGGCCTCGCCACGCTCGGCATCACGCTCGGTCTGTCGTCGCTATTCCGCCAGCTCCTGGCGACCCTCGTCCTCATCCGCTCGCTGCTCGCTCGGCGCGTCGCGGTCCCTGCGCGCGTCGACGCCGCCGCGCGGGGGCTCGGTCTCGACGGACGCATCGACATCGTCGACCACATCCGGCCGTTCTCGTTCTGCTACTGGTTCGTGCGGCCGCGCATCTGCCTCTCCACGGCGCTCGTCGGCCGCCTCGACCATGAGGAGCTGCGCGCGGTGCTGTTCCACGAGCGCTACCACCTGCGCCACCGCGACCCGCTCCGCCTCGTCATCGCGCGCTACTTCGCCGCGGGCCTGTACGTCGTGCCGGTCGTCGAGGACCTCGTCGCGCACTTCACGCTCGAGAAGGAGCTCGAGGCCGACGAGGACGCCGTCGCCGCGATGGGCGACATCCGGCCGCTCGCGCGCGCGCTCTATGCGCTGCTGCCCGATGCGGACGACGTCGACCTCGGTCTCCTCGCGCCCGTGGGATCGCTCTCGGTCACGGAGGCGCGCATCGATCACCTCGTCGAAGGGACGCCGCTCGCCGCGCGGATCCCCGTGACGTCGATCGCGCTCTCGTTCGGCGCGCTCGCGGCCGCATCGATCCTCGCGGCGACGCCCGGGATGCTCGTTGCGCCGGCGTCGCTCCTCTTCGTCGCAGCCATCTCGGGCGGCGTCCACCAGGTGCGCCTCGTCGTCCATCGCTAGGACGGCGCTCATGGCGCTCACCGCGGATCGCGTTCGCGAGCGTGTGCGCGGGACCGTCCTCGAGCGGGTCGGCGGCACGCCGCTCGTGCCGCTGCGCCGGATCGCGGACGGCCTGCGCGCCGAGATCTGGGCGAAGCTCGAGTCGGCGAACCCCGCCGGGAGCGTGAAGGACCGCGCGGCCCTCTGGATGACGGTCGCCGCGGAGGACGAGGGGCGCCTGCGGGGCGGCAAGGTCATCCTCGATGCGACGAGCGGGAACACCGGTGTCGCGCTCGCGATGGTCGGCGCGGTGCTCGGCCATCCGGTCGAGCTCGTGATGCCGGACAAGGTGTCGATCGAGCGCAAGCGCATGGCCGCCGCGTTCGGCGCGTCGATCCTGCTCAGCGATCCGCTCGAGGGGACGGACGGCGCGATCCGTGAGGCGCAGCGCCTCGCGGCGGAGCGACCGGCGCGCTACGCGTACGTCGACCAGTACTCGAACGCGGCGAACCCGCTCGCGCACGAGCTCACGACCGGTCCCGAGGTCTGGGAGCAGACCGCCGGACGCGTGACGCATTTCGTCGCCGGCGTCGGCACGTCGGGCACGGTGATGGGCGTGTCCGCCGCGCTGCGGCCGAGGGGCGTGCGCATCGTCGCCGCGCAGCCGGCGGAGCCGTTCCACGGGATCGAGGGCTGGAAGCACATGCCGACCGCGATCCGCCCGGCGATCTGGAACGAGGACGCCGCGGACGTGCATCTCATGATCCCCACCGACCCCGCGCTCGAGATGACGCGCCGCCTCGCGCGCGAGGAGGGGATCTTCACCGGGCCGTCGGGCGGCGCGGCGGTGCTCGCCGCGGTGCGGGTGGCGCAGAGCGAGCCCGGCCTGATCGTCGTCCTCATCGCGGACGGGGGTGAGAGGTACCTCTCCACCCCACTCTGGGAGTAGCGGACCGGAGACGAGGCTCCTCCAGAACTTGGACCAAGACGGTTCAGATCTGCACCGTATCGGTTCGATCCTGGAAGGGCCTCTGAAGACCCCCTGATCCGACAGCCACCCTCTCCGAAGGGTTCGCTCTTCCATCGCTCGCGCGATACTCCTGAGCAGTGGCCGTGACCGTCCGTCTCCCTGGTTCCCTCCGCGACGCCGTCGGCGGCGATAACAAGGTCACCGCGAGCGGCCGCACGCTCGACGAGGTCTTCGCCGATATCGAGCGGCGCCACCCCGGATTCCGCTCGCGCGTCCTCGATGACGAGGGTCGCCTGAAGAGCTACGTGAACGTCTACATCGGCGACGCCGACGCGCGGGCGAGCGGCGGGCTCGCCGCGCCCGTGCCGGTCGACGCCGAGGTCATGGTCATCCCCGCGATGGCCGGAGGCGCGCGGTAGCGACGCGCGCGCGAGAGCGGATCGCGCTCCCGGGCCCGGTCCGAGAGGCGATCCTCGAGCACGCGCTGGAGCGGGCGACGCTCGAATGCTGCGGGCTCATCGCCGCGCGTGGCGGCGTGCCGACGCGGACGATCCGCTGCGAGAACGTTGCGGCGACGCCCGCGGTCCGCTACCGCATCGACCCGCGCGAGCAGCTCGCCGCGTTCCGCGCGATGGACGCGGCGGGGGAGGAGCTCTTCGGCATCTACCACAGCCATCCCGCGAGCGCGGCGTTCCCATCGCCGACGGATCGGATGGAGGCGTTCTACCCCGACGCGCTGTACGTGCTCGTCTCGCTGCGCGGCGATCCGCCCGAGATGCGCGCCTTCCGCATCGCTTCCGATGCGCCGGGCTCCGAGAAGACCGTGCGCGAGGTGGACATCACCCACTAGAAATGAAGACCTCTCGGACTGGTCGGTCCGAGAGGTCTTCGTCCATATTCGGCTAGCCGCTCGCGTGGCTCGAGTCGGCGCGGTCGGTTTCAGGCCTCACATCCGGTCTCGGTGCGGGACTGTGATCACGCGACTGAGGCGTGAGTCCCGACAGTGACATCCGCCGACCGCGCTCGCGATCTCGCCGCCCCCTTCCGCCGGGGGCGTCATCGATCGACTTCGAGCACCCCCAAGCGGAGATGCAATCGGACCATGCGACCTCCCAGATGGTGCTTCGTATGGTCGGCACCACTGACGGGCCCTGCCAGCGGGCCATCTCTGTCGTACTCCTACGCGCGGCCAAGGTCAAGGGGTCCAAAGGGGGTAGCGGTCGGGCGAGCATGCCCCTGCGCGTCTTATGACCCGGCATCGGACCGGAGGATCGCCTTCACCTCGTCGGGCACCGGACCCGCGTGCGCCCACCACGTCTCGCGCGCGTCCTCGGCGAGCGCGCGCAGTCCCTCGACGAGCAGGGCGATCCCGCTCCGGACGTCGCTCAGACGGACGATCTCGGGCGCGAACCGGTCGTCCGGCCCCCGGTTGTGGTAGTTCACGTTCGGCAGCGCGAGCGCGGTCGTCGCCCAGCCCTGCACGACGAACGTCGAAGCCTCGCACGTGCCCCCGTCGAGCAGCGCCCGCTGCACGGCGACGCCATCGCGTGTGAGCCGTTCGGCCGCGACGCGCAGGTAGCGCTCGGCGTCGTTCGTGAAGGTGTTGTTCAGGTCGCCCACGCGCAGCACGATCCCGCGCCCGGCGGGCACGTGCGGGAGCGCCCGGCTCGCTTCGACCGAGATGACGACGGCGTCCTTCGGGATCGCGCCGTCCTCGGCCACGAGGCGCGCGCCATAGAGCCCGGTCTCTTCGGCGCGCGTGAAGATGCCGGTCACGTCGACGGGGAACGACGCGCTCGCGGCGTCGAGGAGCGCCGAGACGATGAGCGCGCACCCAGCGAGGTCGTCGGCCGCGCGCATCCGCAGCTCGTCGCCGTCGGCCTCGAGGCCCGGGAGATCGACGACCGTCCACTGGCCTGGCGCGAGCGGTGCGCCGGAGCGGATGCGCAACCGGCCCTTCGAGTTATGGACGGGGTCGAGGTCCGCGACGAAGCGGTCGAGCGTCGCCGGCCACGGCCCGCCGCCGTGGTCGTCGTACAGCTGCACCTGGACCGGAACGTCGAGCACGTTCCCGCGGAATCCGCCGAGCACCCGCACGCTGCCCTCATGTCCGTGCGCCGAGACGACCTCGAACGCGGGATGATCCGTGTGCGCGACCATGACCGCCGGGCGCGCCGTCCCGCGCCGCACGCGCGCGTGCACCTGGCCGTACCCGTCGAGGCGGACGTCGATGCCGTCGCGCTCGAGCTCGCCGACGATCGCCGCGAGCGCGCGCGCCTCGTGATACGGCGCCGTCGGCGCGGTGACGATCGCCCGGATCGTCGCGAGCACCGCATCGGCATCGCGCAGGCGGCTCAACGGCGCTGACGATACCCTCACGCCGTGCTCCGCCTGTACGACACGCGCCGTCGCGGCGTCTTCGCATTCCGTCCGAACGGGGCCGTGACGATGTACGTGTGCGGCGTGACGCCGTACGACACGACGCACCTCGGGCACGCGCGCACGTTCCTCGTGTTCGACGTCCTCGCACGCCTGTTCGAGGCGCGCGGTCACACGGTGCGCTACGCGCAGAACGTGACCGACATCGACGAGTCGATCCTCCAGCGCGCCGCGCGCGACGGCATCGGGTGGCGCGAGCTCGGAGAGCGCGAGGAGCAGGCCTTCCGCGAGGACATGGAGCGCCTGCGCTGGCGGCGGCCGGACGTCATGCCGCACGCGACGCGCGAGATCCCGGCGATGCACGACATGATCCGGACGCTGCTCGCGCGCGGCGCCGCGTACCAGCTCGACGGGAGCGTGTACTTCTCGGTCGATCGCGCGAGCGCGTATGGCGAGCTCTCGCGTCTCGCGCCGAGCCGGATGCGGCGCATCCTCGCGACGCAAGATGACGCGGCGCTCGAGGATCCGCGGCGCAAGGATCCGCTCGACTTCGCGCTCTGGCGCGCGGTCCCCGACGGCCCGACGTGGCCGAGCCCGTATGGTCCCGGCCGCCCGGGCTGGCACATCGAGTGTTCGGCGATGTCGCTGCATCACCTCGGCGAGCGCATCGACATCCACGGCGGGGGCAGCGATCTCATCTACCCCCACCACGAGGACGAGATCGCGCAGTCCGAGGCGGCCACGGGGAAGCGTCCCTTCGTGCGGTTCTGGATGCACGTGGCGCCGATGTGCCTGAACGCGGCGAAGATGTCGAAGTCCGACGGGAACATGGTGTTCGTGCGTGAGGCGTTGAAGCGGACGAGCCCGGAGGCGCTCCGGCTCTACATCCTCGACAAGCACTACCGCAAGCGGTACGACCACGACGAGCTGCGCCTCGCGCGCGCGATCGAGCGCCAGGGCGCGCTCGCGGAGCGGCTCGGCGCGCCGGCGCGCCGAGCCGCTCCGCGAGCGCGCCCTGGCGCTCGATCGC
>DASWDY010000149.1:0-5999 GCA_036395035.1 Candidatus Limnocylindria bacterium | reverse complement strand
GCGTCGACGCGCGCGCCGGGGAGCGTGTACAGGATGTCCGCGTCACGGACCATCGCGCGCATCTCGTCGGGCGGCGGCAGCGCCGGATCCTGCGGCCCGACGGAGATGTCCGCGTGCGGACGCAGGAGCGCGAGCGCCTCCTCCGGGACGGGGCGAGCGACGACGATGCGGGTCACTGCGGCGCGGAGGATAGGCGCCGGATCAGGCGGTCGTGCTCGCGGGGACCTCGGTCTCGAGACGGTCCTTGCCGCCGCGCTTCGCGTTCAGCAGCAGCGCGTCCGCGTCCTGCACGAGCGATTCGAGCGTCCGGCCGGACTTCCACCCGACCGCGCCGGCGCTGACGCTGATCTGGAGCCGCTTGTCGACGGCGCGCAGGTCGGTCACCTGCCGGCGGATACGGTCGAAGACGATGTGCGCGTCGTGGCACGGCGTCTCGGGCAGGATCGCGACGAACTCGTCGCCGCCGGTGCGGATCGCGACGTCGGAGCCGCGCAGCGACTGGCGCAGACACTCGGCGAATGCGCGGAGCGCGATGTCCCCGACCTCGTGGCCCCACGTGTCGTTCACGCGCTTCAGGCCGTCGATGTCGAGCACCAGCACGGAGTAGTCGTGCCCGTACCGGCCGGCGCGCGATTGGAGCAGGCCGAGCTCCGCGTCCATGAAGCGGCGGTTGTACAGGCCGGTGAGGGTGTCCATGAACGCCTGACTGCGCAGCGTGGAGATGAGCTGTCCCGCGGACGCCCCGACCCCCGCGCCGGCACCCACTAAGAGGATGACGAAGATGATCCGCCCCGCCGCCGGTCCCAATAGGGCGCTCCGGAACTCGTCGACGAGCACCATGCCGATCGGGATCGCGACGAGCACGGCGATCACGACGGCGAAACGGATCGGGTGACCGAGGAAGCCCTGGAGCCTCCAGGCGACGGGCGGGCGGATGACCAAGGGGCCTATTGTCGCCACGAGGACGTTCCCTCGCTACTCGTGGTGTGTCCGTTGCCCGGTCGACGCGCGCCGCCCTGCGGGAAGCGCTGTGAGATCCCTTCGCGCACCGAGGCGGTGGCGTCGGCGTACTGGCGGGACGCCTCGTTCAGCTTGCGGATGAGGACAGGGATGTTCACCGCCCAGCCGACACCGATGACGTGGTCGCTGAAGAGCGTGTCGCTCGTCGGGTCCCAGTACGCCGAGCGGATCTTTTCGACGGTCGGGACGCGGAAGTCATATGGGATGAGTCCGCCGACCTTGCCGTGCCAGGTGCGCTCGGCCGGTGGCTTCTTCAGCTCCTGGTAGATCGCGGCGATGAGAGCGACCCACGCGAGCGTACGGATCGTTCGAAGGAGACCCATCAGCGCACCTCTTTCATCATCGGCGTCGTTCCCGGCTTCCTGATCGGCTCGCCCGCCGCGCACTGCGGGCACGAGGCCGGCTCGTAGCTGTCGATGGCGACCTCCCAGAGCGCGAAGTACGGAACACCGGAAGTGTGCGCCCTCCCGCCAGAGCGATCGACGAGCACGGCGGCGGCCACGACGTCGGCGCCGGCGGCGCGGACGGCGGCGATCGTCTCGTCCACCGATCCTCCCGTCGACATGATGTCGTCCACCACCAGCACCCGCGCGTCCCCGCCGAGCTGGAAGCCCCGCCGGAAGACGCGCCCCGGCCCGCTCTCGCTCCGCTCAGCGTAGACCGCCCGCACCTCGAGCTGACGACCGACCTCGTGGGCGAGGATGATCCCGCCGGTCGTCGGCCCCGCGACCGTGTCGATCCCGAGGTCGCGCACGCGCTCGACGATCGCGGCGCACAGGCGCTCGGTCCGCTTCGGCCACTGCAGGACCTGGAACTTCTCCAGGTACCGCGGCGAGTGACGCCCCGACGAGAGGACGAAGTGGCCCTCGAGGAACGCGCCGGACGCGCGGAAGAGCTCTTCGACCTCGTCCGGGGAGATGCCCATCGGCTCGTATGCTGCGGCCGCCAGCATGCGCGTGCACGACGTCACTCTCACGCTCCGCCCCGACATGCCGACGTGGCCCGGCGAGCAGGGCCCGCGCATCGAGCCCTTGAAGCGCCTCGCGCGCGGCGACAGCTCGAACGTCTCGGTCGTCACGCTCGGTGATCACACCGGGACCCACGTCGATCCGCCGGCCCATTTCATCGAGGGCGCTCCCGGCGTCGACCGACTCCCGCTCGAGGTGCTCGTCGGGCCGTGCCAGGTCGTCGGCTACGACGAGGACGAGCACATCTCGCACAAGTGGCTCGAGACGGCCGCGATCGGCGCGGACACGCACCGGATCGTCTTCAAGACGCGCAACAGCGCGCATTGGACGGACCCGGCGGCCCCCTTCGACAAGGACTTCATCGCGCTCGACGAGACGGCGGCGCACTGGCTCGTGCGGCGCGGCGTGAAGCTCGTCGGGATCGACTACCTGTCGATCGAGCCGTTCGGCTCCGGCAAGATCGGCCACCCTGTGCACGTCGCGCTGCTGCGCGCGGGCGTCGTGATCATCGAGGGCCTCGACCTGCACGACGTGCAGCCCGGCACGTACGAGATCGTCTGCGCCCCCCTGAAGATCGAGAACGGGACCGGCTCGCCGGCCCGCGTCTTCCTCATCCAGCGCTAGTCGCTTCGCTCGTACCGGCGTCGCTCGTCCTCGTGCGCGAGCAAGCTCGCGCCCTCGCCCTCGCTAGCCGGTAGCATCGTCTCGATGGCGATCACGCAACGGCCGCTGGCGACGCGGCGCGACCTCATCCGCGTCTTCTCCGAGGACCGCGTCGTCGCCGTCGTCCGCGTGGGCACGCCGGACCTCGCGGAGCGGTGCGCGCGGATGCTCGCGGACGCGGGTATCCGGCTGATCGAGATCACGCTCACCGTGCCCGACGCGTTCGCGGTGATCGAGCGGCTCTCGAGCGACGACGCCATCGCCGACCGCGGCGCGACCATCGGCGCGGGCACCGTCCTGAACGGGCGCCAGGCGGAGGACTCGGTCCTCGCGGGCGCGCGGTTCCTCGTGAGCCCGATCCTCGTGCCGCAGATGATGGAAGTCGCGCGCTCGCGCGACGTCATGGCGATGCCGGGCACGATGACGCCGACCGAGATCGTCCAGGCCGCGGAGCTCGGGGCCGACTACATCAAGATCTTCCCGATCCAGAGCCTCGGCGGTCCGACGTACATCGCGAACGTCCGGCGCGCGATCATGCACCTCCCCCTCGTCCCGACCGGGACGATCGAGCTGAGCGAGATCGCCGCGTACGAGCAGGCCGGTGTCGCCGGCTACGGCGTCGGAAACCCGATCGTCCGGTCCGATCTCGTCGAGAAGGGCGACCGCGACGGCGCTCTGGCGAACGCGACGCGGTTCCTCGAGGCGGTCCGCCGGAAGTAGTCTCGCGGTCATGCCACGCGATCTTCCCCTGGGGAACGGCAGCCTCCTCGTCACGTTCGACGCGCGCTACCAGCTCCGCGACATCTACTACCCGTACGTCGGCATGGAGGACCACACCGGCGGGCACCCGTGCCGCTTCGGCATCTGGGCCGACGGACGGTTCAGCTGGACCGCTGACGAGGGCTGGGAGCGCAAGCTCCGGTACGCCCACGAGACGCTCGTCACCGACGTCCATCTCGCGAACGCGGCGCTCGGCCTGCGCATGTCGTGCCGTGACGTCGTCGACTTCGACCGCGATCTATACCTCAAGGAGGTCACGGTCGAGGACACGACCGGCCACGAGCGCGACGTCCGCCTGTTCCACCACTTCGAGTGCGACCTCTACGGGAACGACGTCGGCGACTCGGCTTACTACGACCCGCGCTCGCGCGCCCTCATCCACTACAAGTCGCGCCGCTACTTCCTCCTGAACGCGCGCAGCGGCGAGGGCGCGGTCGGCCTGACCTCCTTTGCGGTCGGTCGCAAGGAGACCGGCACGGACGTCGGCACGTGGCGCGACGCCGAGGACGGCGTCCTCTCGCGCAACGCCGTCGCCCAGGGCTCGGTCGACACCGTCGGCCAGATCGACGTGCGCCTCGCCCCCTTCGGGACCGCGACGGTCACGTTCTGGATCGCCGCGGGACAGACATACGACGACGTTCGCGCCATCGACCAGCTCGTCCGCGACCGCGGCCACGTCTCGTTCATCCAGCGGACCGAGGACTACTGGCGCCTGTGGGCGAACAAGGACGAGGCGGACCTCTCGAAGGTCCTCGCCGACGACCTCTGCCACCAGTACAAGACGTCGTGCCTCGTCCTCCGCACCCAGACCGACGAGCGCGGCGCGATCCTCGCCGGGAACGACTCCGACGTCCTGCGCTTCAACCGCGACACGTACTCGTACATGTGGCCGCGCGACGGCGCGCTCGCGGCGGCGGCGATGGACCTCGCCGGGTACGTCGAGCTGCCCCGCAAGTTCTACGCGATCTGCGGGGAGCTCATCACGCGCGAGGGCTATCTCCACCACAAGTACACCCCGGACGGATCGGTCGGCTCCTCATGGCTGCCCTGGAGCACGCCCGAGGGCAAGCTCCAGCTGCCGATCCAGGAGGACGAGACCGCGCTGCCGGTGTGGGCGCTGTGGCTCCACTACGAGCGCCTGCGCGACCTCGAGTTCGTGCGCCCGCTCTACCGCAAGCTCGTGCGCGCCGCGGCGGACTTCATGGTCTCGTTCCGCGAGCCGCACACGCGGCTGCCGGCGCCGAGCGTCGACCTCTGGGAGGAGCGCCGCGGGATCCACGCGTTCACGACGGGTGCGGTCTGGGCCGGGCTCACCGCGGCGTGCGAATTCGCCGATGCCTTCGGCCAGCACGAGCTCGCGACGCGCTATCGCACCGCGGCGGACGAGATCAAGGCCGCCGCGCTCGAGCACCTCTGGGATGCCGACCGCGGGCGGTTCATGCGCACCATCACCGTGCTGCCCGACGGGACGATCACGAAGGACCCGACGCTCGACATCTCGCTGGCGGGCGTGTGGCTCTTCGGGATGCTCCCGCCCGACGACCCGCGCGTGGTCGCGACGATGCGTGCGATCGAAGAGCGTCTCTGGGTCCCGACGGCGATCGGCGGTCTCGCGCGGTATGAGCACGACCAGTACTTCCGCCACGACGGCGTCGACGTGACGGGCAACCCGTGGTTCATCGGGACGCTGTGGCTCGCGGAGCATCACATCGCATGCGCGAAGCGCGTCGAGGACCTTGAGCCCGCGCGGAAGATCCTCGAGTGGTGCGTCACGCGGTCCTTACCCTCAGGCGTCATGCCGGAGCAGCTGCACGCGGCGACCGGTGATCCGCTCTCGGTCTCGCCCCTCACCTGGTCGCACGCGGCATACGTGAGCGCGGCGCAGCGCTACGCGCGGAAGATGCACGCGCTGCGCGCGCAGGTCGCGCAGCGGGTCGCCCGCTCGGGCGAGGTGATCGGCTGACGACGAGGGTCGAACGTTCCGGCGAGCGAACAGGCGTGTCGATCAGGCGGTGGGCGGCAGCGATGCGGCGAGCGCGGGCTCGCCGCGGAGACGCGCGAAGCCGGGCTTGATCTTCCCGTAGATCAGCGCGACGCGCTGGTCGTAGTCGACGAACGCGCTCTTCATCGCGTTGATCTGTAGGCGTTCCACGTCGGCGAGCGTGAGGCCGAACGCCGCCGAGAGGCGCCGCAGCTCCTCCGACAGCGTGATGTCGCTCATCAGCCGGTCGTCAGTGCTCACGGTCACACGGAAGTGCTCCGCGAGGAAGTGCCGGACCGGGTGATCCGACAGCGTCGGGACCGCTCCCGTGTCGACGTTGCTCGTCGGGCACAGCTCGAGGGGGATGCGCTTGTCCTTCACGTACTGCGCGAGCGGGCCGAGCTTCACGACCTTCCCGTCGGCGATGGCCATGTCCTCGACCAGGCGTACGCCATGCCCGATGCGGTGCGCACCGCAGTACTGCAGCGCCTGCCAGATCGACGGCGGGCCGAAGGCCTCGCCGGCGTGGATCGTGATCGAGAAGTT
Organism: Candidatus Limnocylindria bacterium; assembly: GCA_036395035.1. Classification (GTDB taxonomy): domain Bacteria; phylum Chloroflexota; class Limnocylindria; order P2-11E; family P2-11E; genus JACPOT01. The sequence continues at coordinate 41 of DASWDY010000149.1, read as the reverse complement.
CTCACGGCGGCAGTAGTAGAAGGCCTCGATGTGCGCCTTGG
>DASWDY010000148.1:0-6520 GCA_036395035.1 Candidatus Limnocylindria bacterium | reverse complement strand
CGCCGGACCGGAGGCCTCCAACAACGCCTCCGCCGGCGGCGCGCTCGTGCCGCTGCTCGGTCTCGGCATCCCGGGGTCCGGGACGACCGCGGTCATGGTCGCGGCCTTCCAGATCTACGGTCTCCAGCCCGGCCCGCTGCTCTTCGACAAGCGCCCCGACCTCGTCTGGGGTCTCATCGCCAGCCTCTATCTGGCGAACGCGATGCTGCTCGTGCTGAACCTGCCGCTAGTCGGCATCTGGGTGAAGCTGCTCGACGTCCCGAAGCCGCTCCTCTACAGCGGGATCCTCGTCATCTCGGCGATCGGCGTGTACTCCATCGACCGCCGTGCGTCGGACCTCGCCGTCGTGTTCGTGCTCGGCGTGCTCGGCTTTCTCATGCGCCGCTACGACTATCCGCTGGCGCCGGTGATCCTCGGGATCGTGCTCGGGCCGCTCATCGACAACAACTTCCGCCGGTCGATGATCATGACCGACGGGAGCCTGCTCGCGATCGCAGCGCGGCCGGCGACGGCCGTGATCCTCGTGCTGGCCGTGCTGTTCTTCGCGCTGCCGTTCCTGCTCCGCCTCTACGCGCGCGTCAGCGGGAGGCAGGAGATCGCGGAGCTCGTCGAGGCGGACGTGGGGTAGCGGCGACCCCGTCATGCATGCAGACGTGCATGCTAGGCTCGACCGGTGCCGAAGCGAGCCGCGACCGTCGATCTTCAGCTGAGGCGTGTACCCGTGGAGCTTCGCGACCGGCTACGCAAGCGCGCGTCGACGAAAGGTCTCTCGATGAGCAAGTACGCGGTCCAACTCCTCGCGGACGGCGTCGACCGTCCGACCCTCGACGAATGGCTCGACATGGTGCGGGCCGATCCCGTCGCGCCGGACCTCCCCGTGTCGGCTGCCGAAGCGATCCGTCAGGAGCGCGAGGAGCGGGATGCCCGATGGGATCGGCTCTGGTCGTCCTCGACGCGTCGGCGGCGGTAGACCTCGTCGCGGGTCGACCCGCGGCAGCAGTCGTCGAGGATGCCCTCCGGGGCGAACAGGTCCAGGTCCCGGCGCACTTCGATGCCGAGGCTCTGGCCGGTATCCGGCGACTCGTCCGCAAGCGGCTGCTCTCGCCGGACCAAGGCGCCAAGGTCCTGGCACGCCTCCAGTCCATGCAGGTCGACCGTGTCCCGCTGCCGCCGCTGCTCGCCGCAGCTTTCGCGGAGCGCGATCGCTTCAGCCCGCATGACGCGCTCTATGCGGTCCTCGCCCGGCGCGAGTCCGCCACGCTGGTGACCGCGGACGAGCGCCTCGCGCGTGCGTGCGAAGGCTTCGTTGACGTGACGCTCGCGCGAGGCTGAGCGCAGGCGACCGAGCGTCACGGTCTAAACTGGTGCCTCCGGGCCGTTAGCTCAGTGGATAGAGCGTCTGCCTTCTAAGCAGAAGTGCGCGAGTTCGATCCTCGCACGGCCCGCCGGTTCAGCCTGTCGCGCGGATGCGCGCCGCCGCATCGGTCGGTGTGAGCTCGCCGCGCGCCACCGCTTCGAGCGTCTCCAGGAGCGCGTCACGCGCCGGTGCGGCCTCGACCACGACGCGACGGTCGCCGCGCAGCGAGGCGAGATGCCACACGAACACCGCGAGCGCGATCACCGCGATCCCCGCCCACGTCGCGAGCGCGTACGTATCCGACCGCTGGAACGTCCCGGCGAGCAGGCCGGAGATCAACTGGAAGAGCGCGGCCGCGGCGGAGATCACGCCGCCCGCGAGCGACAGGCACACGATCGTGAACACGACGAAGCGGCGCGCGGTATCGCCCGTCGCACCGGCGCGGAGCACGCGCCACGAGAGCGGATAGCTCACGAGGCCGGCCACGGCCGAAACGGCGATCGCGGCGGCGTGGTCCGCCGGATCGTCGTTGCCGCCGAGCGCCAGGACGTGCTCGACGACGAAGGTCCAGGCCTGCGCGGCCCCAGCCGCGAGCAGTCCCACGGCAACGAGCGCGACCGGCGCCGCGAGCAGCCGGTCGACGACGTCCGGAGCGCGACCGTTCCGCCCGCGGTCACCCGCGAGCAGCGGCGCGTGCATGGCGACGAGCGCGACGCCGACCGCGAGCTGCGGCAGGAAGGTGATGACGTCGCGCGTCGACCCGTGCCCGAGGAGCTGTCGCGCGACCCCTGCGAGCTCCAGGTCGAGGAACGCGGCGAATAGGACGACGCCGAGCGCGTAGAACGTCAGGAGGTAGCGCAGGCGGATCGGCTGCGTGCGCCGGTCGCGCTGCCAGACGGCGCAGATCGCCCACACCGCTAGGGCTGCGAGGAACGTCCACATCCCCGTCCACTGCTGTCGCTCGAGGAAGAACGCGGCTCCCGGGAAGTCGGGCGGCCGGTCGATCCGCGTCTGGAGCCGCGCCGCGCCGTCCACCGCGGCGGCCAGCTGCGGCAGGCCGGTGAGGAGCGCGATGATCATCGCGCCGTAGGCGGCATCGTTCTCCCATCGCAGGGTCCGCGGCGGGGTCGTCGTGCGCCAGCGCCACCCGAGCACGCCGACGACGGCGGCGACGAGCGCCGCGGCGATCGGCGTCCCGCGATCCCCGGTGTTCCCGGGCGCCGTCGTGGTCGCGAGCACCTGGGCCGCGAACATCACGACGACGAGCGCGACGAAGATCCACAGGTTCAGGTAGAAGTGCCGCACGTTCGCCGCGCGCTCTTCGGGATCGCCGAGCGCGCGCAGGATGATCACCAGGTGGACCGCTCCCACTGGGATCGCGACGAGGGCGATCGCGACCGCCAGCGACACGGATGAGCGGACGTCGGCATCGTTCGGCGGGATGAGCGCGAGCCCGGCCATGCGGAGCGCGAGCGAGACGATCGATGTGAGCGCGACCGCGAGCGCAAGCAGGGCGATCGAGAGCGCGGAGTAGAGGTAGAAGCGCCGGTATGCGCCGGCCATGTGGCCGACGCTACACCCGGATCAGGCCGATCTCAGGCGCTAATAGCCGTAGTCGTAGCCACCGGTCGGCTTCGGCGTGGCAGGCGCGTTCGGATCGGCCGTGGGCGCGCTCGTCACGGCCGGCGCGAGACGGATCGGCGGCGAGCTCGAGCCCCCTCCGCACGCGATCACCGCCGCCACCACCACCAGCGCGAGGGCCGTCACCGAGCGCATGCCGCCACCTCCTCAGGGTCTACCGTGGACTACGAACGGGGGAGCCGATCGGATATGCCGTTCCTGATCCTCGGCCTCATCGCCATCGTCGTCATCGCGCTCGTCGCGTCGGTCGTCCTCGCGCTCGCCGCGGCGCGCCGCATGAGCCGCCCGCGCCCCGCCCTCCCGGTCAACTGCGGCGACTGCGTGTACATGCTCCCGCGCGCCAAGGTCTACAAGCGCGAGACGATCGAGGACCCCGCCGACGGTCTCGTCCATTACCTCTGTCAGCAGCGCTGGATCGAGGTGACGCCGAGCTCGCCATGGTGCGACCTCGGCAAGAGCAAGACGCGAACGACGACGGTCGCGCGCTAGGGATACCCTCGGCGCGTGCCCGCCGGCTTCGACGCGTTCGACGCGCTCGTCCGTTCGCGCGGGCCGAAGCTCGTCGATGAGCTGAAGGAGCTGATCCGCCAGCCGACCGTCTCCGCGCAGAAGCAGGGCGTCGAGGAGACAGCGAAGATCGTCCTCGAGCGCACGCGCCGCGCGGGCGTCGACGCAGTAGCCGAGCGCGTCGAGGGCGGACCGCCGACCATCGTCGGCGAGACCGGCAGTGGCGAGCGGACGCTCCTCGTCTACGACCACTACGACGTGCAGCCGCCGGATCCGCTCGAGGAGTGGCAGACGCCGCCGTTCGAGCCGACGGAGCGCGACGGCATGCTCTACGGCCGCGGCGTCTCCGACAACAAGGGCAACCTCATGGCGCGCTTGCAGGCGATCGAGATCTACCGCGAGGTCTTCGGCGCGTTGCCGCTCCGCGTGCGCGTCCTGTACGAGGGCGAAGAGGAGATCGGGTCCGAGCACCTCGCCGCGTTCGTCGCGAAGTACGGCGACCGCCTGCGCGCCGACGGCTGCATCTGGGAGGCGGGCTACAAGGACGCCGCGGGACGACCGACGATCAGCCTCGGCCTGAAGGGGATCGCGTACTTCGACCTGAAGGTGCGCGGGACGGCGAAGGACGCGCACTCGTCGCTCGGGACCATCCTCCCGAACGCGGCGTGGCGCCTCGTGTGGGCGCTCGCCACGCTGAAGAACGAGCGCGACGAGATCACGGTCGACGGGCTCATGGACCGCGTGCGCAAGCCGACCGCGAGCGACTTGGCGCTGCTCGAGGCGCTCCCGTACGACGAGGACGAGATGAAGCGGCTCCACGGCGTGCGCGCGTTCGTGCGTGGGCTGTCGGGCACCGCGCTGAAGGTGAAGCACTTCCTCGAGCCGACGTGCACGATCTGCGGGCTCACCTCGGGGTACTCGGGGATGGGATCGAAGACCGTGCTCCCCGCGGTCGCGAGCGCGAAGCTCGACTTCCGGCTCGTGCCCGATCTCACGCCGGCGCTCGTGCGCGACCTCCTCCGCGCGCACCTCGACAAGCGCGGCTTCACCGACATCGAGGCCGTCCCGCAGCACGGCGAGCTGCCTTCGCGCTGGCCCGCCGACACCGCGGTGGCGAAGGCCTCGGTGGCCGCCTGCCGCGCGACGTACGGCACGGATCCCGTCGTCTACCCGCTCATGGCCGGGTCCGGCCCGATGGCGCAGGTCTGCGACGCCCTGCGCATCCCCGTCGTCGGCTTCGGGTCCGGCAACGCCGGCTCCTCGAACCATGCGCCGAACGAGAACATCGCGATCGCGGATTACCTCGACCACATCCGGGCGTTCGGGCGCTTCCTGCACGTGTTCGGCGGCCGCGCGTTGTGAGCTCGAGGGCCCTCCTCGCTTCGCTCGGCTTCCTGTCGTTCGCCGCGGTCTACAACAACATCGTCGTCTCGCCGGTCCTCGTGGATATCGGCCGCGACCTCGGGGTCTCCGTCGGCACGGCCGGCCTCCTCGTGACCGCGTACGGCATCCCGGGGATCGTCGTGGCGATCCTCGCCGGGCCGCTCTCCGACCGCTACGGCCGCAAGGCGTTCCTGGTCGGCGGGACCGTGGTGATGTCGGGGCTGACGGTGCTCGGCGGTCTCGTTCCCGGGTTCGCGTACCTGCTGCTCACGCGTGTCGGCGCCGGCATCGGCGCGTCCGTGCTGTACCCGAACATCAACGCGACCCTCGCCGACGAGTTCCCCTACCAGCAGCGAGGCCGCGCCATGAGCACGGTGATCACCATGAACCAGCTCGCGACGATCGTCGGGGTGCCCGTCGCCGGCCTGATCGCCGGGCTCTCGTCATGGCGCTTCTCGTTCTTCCTCGTCGGCGCCCTCGGCCTCCTCGCCGCGGTCGTCGTCTCGCGGTCGATCCGGCTGGAGGCGCCCGTGCGGGGTGTCGAGATCGGGACCCGCGAGCTCTTCGCCTCGGTCCTGGCCGACGGCTCGGTGCGCGCGGCGGTCGCGTCCTCGCTGCTCGGCTCGATCTTCTGGTTCACGTGGATCACGTACGTCGTCGCGTTCTTCGTCGAGCGGTACGCGCTCCCGACGGCGACCGCCTCGCTCATCGTCCTCGTGACCGGCGTCGGCATCGTCGCAGGGAGCCAGCTCGGCGGACGGATCGGCGACCGCATGGGCCACAAGGTGGTCGTGGGGTGGACGATCCTCGCCGGCGGCGTGCTCATCCTCCTCGAGACGGTCGTGGCGCACGATCTCGTCAGCGCGGTGCTCATCGCGCTGGTCCTCGCCGTCTTCGCCGGGGCGCGGTTCGCGACGAACACGACGCTGCTGTCTGAGCTCGCCCCGACCGCCCGAGGCACGCTCCTGGCCATCAACTCGGCGATCGTGAGCATCGGGATCGTCAGTGGCACGTCGATCGGCGGCATCCTCATCGACGGCTTCGGGTACGAAGCGCTCGGGATCATGTCGGCCGTCGCCGCCTTCGCGTCGGCGGTGATCGTCTGGCGCTTCGTGACCGAGCGCACCGCCGAGATCGCGGCCGGAGAGGCGATCGACTAGCAGCGCACGCTCGAATGTTGACCGAGCGTTTACCCAGGGGCCGAGCTTTGCCCTGTTGTTACACAACCGCCGATCCATGCTGCCGCGCGCTCGCTCGGACGGTATGGGGACTGCGGCCCACTTCCTGTGGCGACATCGAAAGGAGCACCCATATGGCCCAGGAACACCGGAAGTCGGGTGGCGCGATGACCGTGGCCGAGGCGGGCCGCATGGGCGGGCGTCTCGTCCGCGAGAAGTACGGCCCCGAGTTCTACGAGCGGATCGGCAAGAAGGGCGGCTCGTCGACGGCAGAGCGCTACGGCCCCGAGTTCTTCGGGAAGATCGGCCGCAAGGGCGGCAAGGCCGTGACCGCGAAGTACGGCCCGCAGCACTTCGAGAAGATCGGCCGCAAGGGCGGCCAGAAGGTCGCGGACCTCATCGAGCGCGCGAAGGCGATGGAGGAACGCAAGGCAGGCGAGCCCGCGGCGTAGCG
>DASWDY010000147.1:0-7815 GCA_036395035.1 Candidatus Limnocylindria bacterium | reverse complement strand
GGTCGAGCGCGTCGCGCAACCCGTCGCCGATGAAGTTGATCGACACCACGGCTAGGAAGATGACGAGCCCCGGGAAGATCGCCAGCCAGGGCGCGCGGTTGAGCTCATCCTGGGCGTCCTGGAGCATGTTCCCCCACGACGGCGTCGGTGGCTGGATACCCAGCCCCAGGAAGGAGAGCGTGCTCTCGGCGATGATCGCCTGAGCGACACCGAGCGTCGCCGCGACGATGATCGGCGCGATCGAGTTCGGAAGCATGTGGCGCACGATGATGCGCGCATCGCGCGCGCCGACCGCTCGCGCCGCCTCGACGAACTCGCGGTTCTTCAGCGACATGAACGTCGCTCGTACGAGCCGGGCCGTAGTCATCCACGAGAGGATCCCGAGCACGAGGACGATCACGCCGACGGTCATGCCCTTGAAGATCACCCCGAAGAGGATGAGCAGGAACAGGCGTGGGAACGAGTACATCATGTCGACGAGCCGCATCAGCACGCTGTCCGTGAGCCGGCCGTAATAGCCCGCTAGCACTCCGACGAGCGTCCCCAGGGAGATCGCGACCGTCATCGCGAGCACTCCCACCGCCAGGGACACTCGGCCGCCGTAAAGGATCCGCGTCGCGAGATCTCGGCCGAGGCCATCCGTGCCGAACGGGTGGTCGATCGACGGCGCCTCGCGGATGAGGAACAGGTCGATCCTCTCCGGGTCATAGGGGGACACGAGCGGAGCGGCGACGGCCAGGAACGCGACGAGGCCGAGGATCAGAACGCTCGTGACCGCAAGACGGTGCGCGGCGAACCGCTCGAGCGCCATCTGCCACTGCCCGCGCTGCCGGACGGCAGCATCGGGACTAGCTGTACCGGATACGGGGATCGATATACGCATACATCACGTCGGCGAAAAGATTCGACAGGATGATCAGCGTCGAGGAGACGGCGAGGATGCCCATCAGGACCGGGTAGTCGCTGCGTGTCGCGGAGTCCCAGAACAGCCGGCCCATCCCGGGCCAGCCGAAGATCTGCTCCGTCACGAGCGCTCCGACGAAGAGCTCCGGCAGATCGAGCGCGGCGATGGTCACGAGCGGGATCGCCGCGTTCTTCAGCGCATGCCGCAGGACGACCGTCCGCTCCGTCAGCCCTTTCGCCCGGGCGGTGCGCACGTACTCGTGCCCCATCGTCTCGAGCATGCTGGCGCGCAGGTATCGCGAGTAATGGCCGATCTGCACGAGCGAGAGCGTCGCGACGGGCAGGACGAGATGGTGCAGCCGGTCGCCGATGCTGAACGGGGCACCCTGTGTGTACATGCCCCCGAGCGGGAAGAGTCGGAGCTGCAATCCGAAGACGAGGATGAGGAGCAGACCGAGCCAGAACGTCGGCGTGGAGAGGAACGCGAACGTCGAGCCCGTGACGAGGTGGTCGTACCAAGAGTACTGCTTCAGGGACGTCGTCACCCCGACGGGGATCGCGATGAGCAGGACCGTCACGTAGACGACACCCATGAGGTAGATGGTGTTCGGCAGGCGCTCACCGATCAGCGTGAGCACCGGCTGATGGCTGATGTAGGAGTAGCCCCAGTCGCCGACGAAGAACTTCGTCAGCCACATGACGTATTGGATGTAGACCGGCTGGTCGAGACCGAAGGCGCGCTCGAGGCGGGCGAGGTCCTCGCCCGTGACGTACGGGTTGTTCTCGTACGCCCCCAGCGGACCGCCGGGCGTCAGCTTGAGGATCGCGAACGAGACCGCGCTGATCCCGAGAAGGAGCGGTACCGCCTGGATCAGCCGCCGGACGACGTACCGCCCCATCTCGGGAACCTCGCTACGGCTTCAGGAACCAGTCCTGGGTGTTCCAGGTCACGTTGTCCCAGGTGTGGCCTTTCCAGCCGCCGACGTTCGGTCGGTGCGCATCGATGTTCGAGCGCTCGTACAAGAAGATGATCGCGTACGAATCGTTGATGGCCTTGATCGCCGTCGCGTACGCCGCCTTCCGCTTCTCGGGGTCGACCGTCGCCCCGCCCTCATCGATCGCCTTGTCGACCTCGGGGCTCTTCAAGCGGAGGTAGTTCTGGCCCGCCTTGTTCGACGCGGAGGGGACCTGCGACGAGTGGAAGCGCGTGAAGAGGTGGGTATGGGGGTCGATCCCGGGCGACGTCGCGTACATGTTCAGGTCGAAGGTGCCGCGCTTGCGCGGATCGTTGTCGAAGTTCCCTGAGAGGAACACGCTCGACGGTTGGTTCTGGATCTTCACCTCGATCCCGATCTTCTTCCATTCGTCGACGAGGACCTGCTGGATCTGCTCTCGGATCTTGTCGCCGGTCGTCGTCAGGAAGGTGAGCGAGGCTTTGACGCCACCCTTGCTGCGGATGCCGTCCGCGCCCTTCGCCCAACCCGCCTTGTCGAGCTCGGCGTTCGCCTTCGCCGGGTCGTAACCGTCCTGCTGTCCCTTGTAGGCCGCCCACCCTTGCGAGTAGCCGGACTGTGCGACCTTCGGCTTGCCGCCGAGGAGCTTGTCCACGATCTGCTGCTTCGGCGCGGCCCAAAGCACCGCCTTGCGGACGGCGATGTCGCCGAGCACCGGATGGACGCTGGCCGGATCGGTCGCATCCTTGTTCTGCGCCAGGTTCAGCTCGATGCGCTCGACCGAGGAGCTCGGCCAGACGATGAGTTTGACGTTCGGTTCCTTCTCGAGGTCGGGGATCTGTGCTTCCAACAGGTTCCAGAGGCCGTGCACCTCGCCAGCCTTGATCTGGGCGATGCCGACCTCACGTGAGGGGACGCTCTTGAAGATGATCTTGTCCAGGTATGGCTTGCCCGCCTCGCGGTAGTTCGGGTTGCGCTCGACGGTGATGTGGTCGCCCGCGACGAACTCAGTGACCTTGAACGGGCCCGTGCCGATCGGCTTCCGGTTGAAGTCGTTCTTGCTGATGTCCTCGACGCCTTGGAGGACGTGCTTCGGCAGGATCCAGCCGAAGTTCAGCGTGTAGGCGGCGTACACGACCTTGTAGTGCACCACCGCGGTGAGCTCGTTCGGCGTGTCGATGCTCTCGATGTCGCTGTGGCCGGCGCGGTTGACGACCTTGGGATCCTTCATCCAGGTCTCCCACGTGAACCTGATGTCGGCGCTCGTGAGCGGCTGGCCGTCGGACCATTTGATCCCGGGCTTGAGCTCCCACGTGACGTCCATCTTCTTGCCGTCGGCGGACAGCTTCACGCCGCCGTTCTGGAGCGTGGGAACGGTCTTCGCGAGCATGGGGACGTAGTTGCCGTCGTTGTCGGTCGTCGCGAGGCCCTCGACGACCGTCTGTGCGACGAGCCCCGCGATGGTCTGGTTGACGTAGGGACCCGCGAGCGTGGCCGGCTCCTGCCACATCGCGAAGATGAACGTGCCGCCACGCGGGATGGCGGCGGTCGCCGCGGCGGTCCCGGCAGCGGTGCCCGCGGCGGTCGCCGCGGGTGACCCTCCCGGTGTTGACGTCGGAGCGCATGCGGTAGCGACGATCGAGAGTCCCGCGGCGAGAACGAGGACGCCGCGGAAAGCCTTTCCGCTCATCTGAACATGACCTCCCCCTATCCCGAATGAGACGACGATCCTACCGCGAGCCTATCCTCCCGTGGCCGTGGAAGGGGTCTGGACCGCGCTCGCCGAGCGCCTCGACTTCTCGTCGTTCGTCCCGAGGCCCGTCCCGGACATCGAGCGCGTCGACCTGCGCACGCGTGACGGCACGCCGTACACGATGCTGAAGAACCGTCATGGCGACCGGGGAGCCGGGACCTACGTGCGCCTCGATCCGGCGTACGCCGAGCTCTTCGGGCTCATGGACGGCAAGCGCTCGACGTCGGAGATCCTCGTCGAGCACCTGCAGCGGCGCGGGTTCCTCGCCGTCGACCGCCTCGCCACGCTCACGGCGAACCTCGCCGCGAACGGATTCTTCGGCGAGGCATCGGTGGACGCGTACGCCGGCCTCCGCCGCCGCCGGGCGCTGCGCGATCCGCTCGTCCGCATGTCGCTATGGCTGCGGCGCCTGATCATGTGGAACGTCGCGACGTGGAAGAACGCGGAGGCCGTCATCGATCTGCTCTACCGATCCGGCGGACGGCTCGCGTTCACGCGCGCCGGCGCGGCGGTCGTCCTCCTCCTCTCGGTCGCGGGCCTCGTCCTCTGGGTGCGCGAGCTCGGCTCGCCGCGCCACGATCTCTTCCGCGTCGGCGGGAGCGTCGCGGTCGGCGTCGTCGCGCTCGCGATCCTCCAGGTGATCCAGATCTCGATCCACGAGCTCGGGCATGCGCTCGCGATCCGCCACTTCGGCCGACGCGTCCGCCTCCTCGGGCTCGCCGTCTACTACCTGTTCCCGTGCGCGTACGTCGACGCGACGGACATGGTCATGGCGCCGCGGCGGCAGCGCGTCATCGTCGCGCTCGCGGGGCCGATCGCGGGCGTGAGCGTGGCGTTCATCACGACCGTCATCGCGATGACTGCCGCGGACCCCATCGTCGCGAGCCTCGCGTTCAGCGCGTCGTCGATCTTCGTCTTCCAGCTCGTCGTGAACCTGCTGCCGATCCTCGACCTCGACGGCTATCACGTCCTTTCCGACGCCCTCGACGCGCCGCTCCTGCGACAGCGGGCGATCGCTTTCGCGCGGACGGCGCTCATGCGCAAGCTGCGCCGGCGCGAGCGCTGGTCGCGGAACGAGATCCTCCTCGGGACGTACGGCGCGCTCGCGATCGTCGCGTCGCTCGGCACGCTCGCGTTCGCGACGCTCGTGTGGCGCGCGCGCGTCGCGCCGCTCGCCGGGGAGCTGTCGGGGAGCGGCATCGTCGGCGTCGCGATCCTCGCGGTGCTGCTCGTCGTATTCGTGGGGCCGATCCTCGTGCAGCTCGCGATCCGCTTCGTCGGCTGGGCGCGCGCGGCGCTCCGCGCATCGCGCCGCGAGAACGTGCGGGACGCGCAGGCCGTCCTCGCCGAGCGCGTCCGCGTGCTCGCGCGCGTGCGCTTCCTCTCGAACCTGACGCCACAGGCGCTCGCCGCGCTCGCGGACCACATCCGCGAGGAGCACGCGGAGAACGGCGACGTCGTCGTGACGCAGGGCGAGGACGCGGACAAGTTCTACATCGTGCGGTCCGGCCGGCTCGAGGTGCTCGACAGCGACGGGTCCGTGATGCATCCGATCATCCCCGGCGAGGGCTTCGGCGAGCTCGCGCTCCTCGATGGGACGCCGCGGACCGCGACCGTCCGCGCCACCGAGACGACGGTGCTCTGGTCGATCGACCGCGGCCACTTCGGGCGGTGGATCCGCGACCGCTACGAGGTCGCCGCGCGCATCCGCGCCTCCGAGGAGGAGCGCACGCGCTTCGCGAAGATCCCGTTCTTCCGCGCCCTCGGGCCGACGGAGCTCGACCGCCTCGCCGCGAAGCTCGTGATCCGGCGCTTCCCCGCGGGCGAGTTCGTCTTCCGCGCCGGGGACCCGGGCGACCGCTATTACGTCATCCGCGAAGGGACCGCGGAGGTGATCGGCCCCGACGAGCGGCCGATCCGGACGCTCGGCCCCGACCAGGACTTCGGCGACCTCGCGCTCCTGTTCGGCAGCGCTCGGACCGCGTCGGTCCGCGCGGTGACGGACCTCGTCGTGATGGGCCTCGCGCGGAATGACTTCGCGACGCTCGTCAAGGCGTCGGGCGAGACGATGGGGACCTTCCGCGAGCGCACCGCCCACTACGAGAACGCGCCGGGCCTCGGTGCCTCGGTCGCGAGCGGGGCAACATAAGGGGTATGGACTGCTGGACGTGCGAGCGGACCGCCCTCGGCGCCTGCCGCTTCTGCGGCCGCGGCGTCTGCCGGCAGCACGCGAAGCTGCACCCGTTCATCGTCGACGTATTCCGCGGTGCGAAACACGAGCGGCTGCGGGCGCTCGTCGTCGACGACGCCCTGCACTGCGGCGTTTGCCGCCCGAAGGGCGACCCCGTGGAGATGCCGGAGCTCGAGTAGCCGACCGCGCTCGGGCCGACGCCGGGAGCGTGCTCAAGAACACGTTGCTTGAGTGCTCGCCCGTGTCTACCGCATGGGTCCATCCTGCGATCCTTACCGGCGCAACGAACGCACCAGCGTGCGGGCGGAGAGAAGGAGGACCAAGTGTCCAAGCAGACCGTAGGTCAGGTGATCTCAAGGGCCGTCAGCGACGCGGCGTTCCGCCGCCAGCTGCAGCGGGATCCCGCGGGGGCCCTGGCGGGCTTCGATCTCACGAAGGACGAGCGCAGCGCGATCACGAGCGGCGACCCGACGCGGCTCACCTCGCTCGGTGTGGACCAGCGGATGAGCAAGGCCTTCGTCATCGGTGGCATGGGCGGCACATCGTCCGTGCTCGTCAGCGACGCGGCCACGTCATCCAGTGGCGTCCTCGTCGACGAGGGCACGTTCACGGGCCGAGGCGCCCTGATCGACGACGGCGGCTCCTCGGGTCACGGAGTCCTCGGCAGCGACAGCGGCGCGTCGTTCTCCGGCGCGATGCTCGACCCCGACACGGCGGGCGGGACCGGGGTCATCGTTGGTGACCCGGCGTCACCGAACGTCTCTGCCTTCGACCCGACCACGGCGAGCGGCGACCTGAACACGATCGACGCCGGCCTCCCTGGTGGGACCAGCGCAGCGTTCGACTCGACCGACGCGAGCGGCGACGGGAACGTCATCGACGCGGGTCTGACGGGCGGCACCGACACGGCATTCGAGCCGACCGGCGCGACCAGTCACCTCGCCAGGCTCGACGCCGAGACGTCGGTCCAGGACTCGGGTGTCGTCGCGGACGACCTCGGCACGACGTCATCGGCGCAGGACTCGGGGCTCGACACCGGTGGCGACATCCACCCGACCGACTACTAACGGCAAGACGCCCCGCGCGTGCGTGAAGAGCGGCCCTTCGGGGCCGCTCTTCCGCTTTTAGTAGCGGATCTGACGCTGCAGGCGGGCGAGATCCTTGATCTCGATCTGGCGCCGCCCGATACCGATGATGCCCTGTCCCTCAAGGTCGGACAGGACGCGGTTGACGGACGCTCGCGTCGCCCCCACGAACGCCGCGATGTCGTCCTGCGTGAGGTGGATCTCGCCGTTCGCTCCGTGCGTGGTTCGCAGGTCGAGGAGGGCCTTCGCCACGCGGCTCGGCAGGTCCAGGAAGACCAGGTCCTCGATGCGGCGCGCGGTGTCGCGGATCGTGCGCGCGAGGGAAGTGAGCATCAGGCGCATCGCCCGCGGGTGCCGCTCGAGCACGTCGAAGAAGTCGCGGCGGTCGAGCGCGAGGGCTTGCGTCTCCGTGATGGCCGTCACGGTCACGGAGCGCGGGATGTCGGCGTCGAAGAGCTCGAGCTCGCCGAACACGTCGCCGCCGCGAAGGATGGCGATCGCGACCTCCCGGCCCGCGTCGTCGTGCGCCGTGAGCTTCACGGTCCCGGCGACGAGGGCGAAGAAGTGCCCCGCGGGATCGTCACGGTGGAAGATGACCTCATCGCGCGCGAAGTGACGAACGCGCATGTGGGAAGCGAGCTCCTCGCGCTCTTCGCTCGTGAGCGCGGCGAAGATCGGGACATCCCCAAGCACGTCCGCGATGGCCGGGATCCGCGCGATCGCCGGCATGGGAGCGGCAGTCTAGTGCCGCCGACCAGGCGTTCCTAGTACCGCACCTGCGAGCGGAGCTTCTCGGCGTCGACGATCTCGATGTGACGACGTCTGACGGAGATCGCGCCGACCTTCTCGAGGTCGGCGAGGCAGCGGTTCACCGCCGCGCGTGTGCCGCCGACGAACGCGGCGAGGTCGTCCTGCGTCAGCTCGACCTCG
>DASWDY010000146.1:0-5903 GCA_036395035.1 Candidatus Limnocylindria bacterium | reverse complement strand
GCGAGCGACATCCACGAGGTGCACGCGGGCGTCGAGCGTAGCGGCGGATACCTCGCGAGCGCCGTCGGCGGCGACCGCTCGCGCCGCGCGGTCGTGCGCATCACGACCGGCGACGGCACGGAGCGCTTCTGCTGCATCACGCAGGGCCCGACCTTCGACATCGTGACCTCGAACCAGGCGTGGTCCGCGCCGAGCGCCGCGGCCGCCGACACGTGGACGGCGTCCACCGAGCGCACCGAGCTCGCCGCGCACGAGTACGTCCACCTGTGGCAGTACGAGCTCGGCGGGAGCGCGTGCATGGTCGGGCCGCGCTGGATCAGCGAGGGCATGGCCGAGTCGCTCGCGTATCGCTCGCTCGTCGCGGCGGGCCTCATCCCGCAGGCGAACATGGACACCTTCACGAAGCGGCAGCTGACCTCCGCGCGCTACGTGACGCTGCGCTCGCTCGAGTCGACGTGGCCGTCGGACGCGAACCCGTTCGCGGTCGCGTATCTCGCGGTCGACCGTCTCCTCGCGGCGAACGGCCCGCTCCCGCTGCGCACGTGGTGCGCGCGCGTCGGGGCGGGGGAGGACTGGCGCGCGGCGTTCACGACCGCGTTCGGCGAGACGCCCGACTCCTTCTATTCGCGCTTCGAGGCGTACCGCGCGGAGTACGTCCGCTAGGAAGCGCGGCCCGTCGTCGCGCAAGGCCGCGTCGTTATACTTCTGGTATGAAGACGGCCGTTTCCCTGGCCGACGACCTCTTCAAGCAGGCGGATCGTTTGGCCCGGCGGCAGCGCAAGTCGCGTAGTCGCCTGTATTCCGACGCGATCACGGAGTACGTGGCACGGCACGACCCCGACTGGATCACCGAGAAGCTCAACGAGGTCGCCGAAAGCGTCGATACGTCGCTCGATCCATTCGTCGCGGCCTCCGCTTACGAGGTGCTGAAGCGCAGCAGGTAACGGTCAGCCAGGGCGACGTGTGGTGGGCGCGGCTCGGGCGGCCGCGGGGTTCGGGGCCGGGGTTCGACCGTCCCGTCGCCGTGGTGCAAGGCAATGCGTTCAACCGGAGCAAGATCCGAACGGCCGTGGTCGTGCCCCTGACGCGCACGCTCGCGCTCGCCTCGGCTCCTGGGAACGTCCTGCTCGACGCCGGGTCCGCCGGCCTGCCGCACGACTCGGTCGCCAACGTCTCGCAGATCTTCACCGTCGACCGCCAACACCTGCGCCGTCGGATCGGCCAGCTGTCCGCGGGTCAGCTGGCGGCCGTCCTCCGCGGCATCGACACGCTCCTGGGCCGATAGCGCCGATGGCGATCGGTGGACTGATAGCGTCGGTGCGGTGCCGCACGTCGAGCTGAGGCTCCTCGGTGCGTTCCGCGTCCTTGTCGACGGCGAGGAGCGGCCCATCGGCGCGCGCAAGCAGCGCGCGCTCATCGCGACGCTGGCGTTACGTCCGGCGGCACGCTCGCGCGAGGTCCTCGTCGGGGAGCTCTGGCCCGATAGCGACGAGGAGCGCGGACGCCAGAGCCTGCGCCACGCCCTGTACGAGATCAGCGCCGCGGTGCGCGCGGATCTCATCGCCGCGACGCCGGAAGGCCTGCGGATCGCGGACGGCGTGACCGTCGACATCCGCGAGCTCGAACGCGCCGCCGCCAGCGGCGCCGACGCGGACCTGCGTCGCGCGGCCGCGCTGTACACCGGCGACCTCTGCGCCGAGATCGAAGGCGTGGACGGCGAGGCCGAGCGCGTGCGCCTGCGCGGCCTCTTCGCGAGCGCGGGTGAGACGCTCGCGTCCCGCCGCCTCGACACGGATCCGCGCGACGCGGAGACGATCGCGCGGCGCGTGATCGAGGTCGATCCGTACCGCGAAGAGGCGCATCGCATCCTGTTGCGCGCGCTCGCGGGCGCGGGCGACCTCGCCGGCGCGGCCGTCCACCACAAGCGCCTCACCGCGCTCCTGCGCGACGAGCTCGGCGTCGAGCCGAGCGCCGAGACGAAGCGCGTGTACGCATCGCTCGGTCGCGCCGCGTCACCGACCGCGGCGCGCGTGCGGCGGCCGTCGATGGAGCCGCCGGCCGAGCTCATCGGGCGGCGTGCGGAGTACGCCGCGCTCATGGGCGTCGTCTCGGAGGCGATCGACGCGCGTGGTCGGAATGCGCTCCTCGTGGGCGAGGCCGGGGCGGGGAAGTCGCGGCTGCTCGACGAGATCGCCGCGGTCGCGGAGCGCCACGGACTGCGTGTGTTGCGCGCGCGCGGGACCGCCGCGGAAGGCGCGCTGCCCTTCCAGCTGTGGATCGATGCCCTCGGGCCGTGCGCCGCGGACGTCGTCGCGCTGCCCGCGCCGTGGCCCGCGGTCCTCGCGACGCTCCTTCCCGACGCCGCGCGCGGCGATCCCGGTGACGTCGCACCCGAGCTGCGGCGCACGCGGCTGTTCGAGGCGGTCGCGCGCCTCCTCGCGCACGTCGCGGCGACGGCGCCGACCCTCGTCGCGCTCGACGACCTCCACCACGCGGATCCGGACTCGATCCACCTCTTCCACTACGTCGCGCGTACGTCGCGTCAGCGACGGCTCGCGGTCGTCGCGGCTGCGCGTCCCGTCGCGAGCGGATCGGCGCTCGACGAGGCGCGCACGTCGCTCGAGGCGCGCGGCGACCTCGCGGTCGCGCCGCTCGGCCCGCTCGCGCCCGATGCGGTCGGCGAGCTCCTCGTGCGCTTCGGCGTGCGCGCCGACGCCGCGTGGCTCGCCCCGCGCATCGCCGCGTGGACCGGCGGGAATCCGTTCTTCGCCCTCGAGGTCCTGCGCGCGCTCATCGGCCAGGATCGGCTGCGACGCGACGGTGACGGGTGGGTCTGGTCGGGCCCGCGGCCGGCGGACGACGCGCCGCTCGCGCCCGACCTCCCGTCGACCGTGCGGCAGACGATCCTCACGCGCGTCGGCGCGCTGCCCGACCCGACGCGGCGGCTGCTCGAGCTCGTCGCGGTGGTCGGCGCGCCCGCGCGCCTCGAGACGATCGCCGCCGTCGCCGGGCGCGACGAGCTCTCTCTCGCCGATGATCTCGGGCCCGCGCTCGACGTCGGTCTCCTCCGCGAAGTGCACGAGGGGACCACGGCGTCGCTCTCGTTCGCGCACGAGCTCGTCGCCGACGCGACGTACCAGCGCATCCCGCACACCGTGCGCGCCGCGATCCACCGCCGCGTGGCCGCTGCGCTCGAGGAGGGCGGCGGGACGAGCGGCGCGATCGCGTTCCATCTCACGGCGGGCGGAGAGACCGCGCGCGCCGCGGAGCATTGGCTCGCGACCGCGCGGGAGGCCGAGGCGAGCTTCGCCCACGACGACGCCATCCGCGCGCTGCGCTCGGCGCTCGACGCCCTCGGCCCGTCGTCACCGCGCCGCGCGGAGATCCTCACGAGCATCGGTGACGCGCACATGCGCCGCGGCACCGTCGCCCTCGCCGTGGCCGCATTCGAGGAAGCGCTCGCGGCCCTCGCCCCCGACGCGCACGACGACCGCGCCGCGCTCCAGACACGCATCGCGATGGCCGCGCGCCACTACCACCGCCACCCGCGGGCGCTCGAGCACGCGCAGGCGGCGGTCGCGCATCAGCGCGCACGCGGCGACGGGGCGCGCCTCGCGGAGGCGCTCATCGCTCTCGCGTGGGTGCGCTACCAGGACGGTGACGCGGCCGGCGCGCTCGGCGTCGCCGAAGAGGCGCGAGCGAAGGCGCGGGCGATCCGCGACGCGCGCACCGAGCTGAACGCGCTGCACGTCGCGGTCTGGTCACGCTGGCTCGGGGGCGAGGCCAGCGCGGGCCCGGATCCCGCGGATGTCGAGCGGCTCGTCGATGCGCTCGGCGATGACGAGGCCGCCGCGCGCCTGCTCAGCATCACATCGATCGCGCTCGGGCGCGCCGGTCCGCCGAACGACGACATCGCGCCTGCGCGCCGCGCTCTCGGGATCGCACGCCGCGTCGGCAGCCTGCGGGCGCAGCTCGAGGCGGGGGAGCAGCTCGTCGGTGGGCTGCGCGCGAGAGGTTCGTGGCACGAGGCGATCGCGGTCGCCGACGAGGTGCGCTCGGACGTCGCGGACCTCGACCTGCCCGGTCCGCCGGACCTGCTCGGTGCGCTCGCGATGTCCCTGGCGCTCGACGGTGACATGGAGCGGACGGTGGCGCTCGCGCATGAGCTCATTGAGGCCCGGCGGGGGGCGCCCGCGCCGGTCCACGTGAGCCCGGCGGTGATGGCCGCGAGCGCGCTCATGACGATCGGGCACGTGCCGTCGCGCGAGGTGATCGAGGTGGAGCGGCCAAGCTGCCGGACATGCGAGCCCGCATGGGTCGCCGTTGCCGCGCGTCAGGCGGCGCTCTCGGGCGACAGCGACCGCGCGCTCGCGCTCGCGGACGAGGTCGAGGTCCTGACGCGCGCGACACCCGGCCACGCGGCCCAGGCGGCGCACATCCGTGCTCTCGTGCACGCCTGGGCGGGCCGCTCCGACGAGGCCGAGCGCGCTGCCGAGCGGGCCCGGGTGGGCTACCGGGCCGCAGGCCGTGCCGACACCGAGGTGACGCTCGAGCGCGATCTCGAGACCATTTCCACCGTGCACGCCTGATCGACGCGCGATCGACGGCGCGCTCACGCCGACCGGCCACGCTCCTTCCATGACCCAGCGGACCGTGGGCTCCTTCCTCATCCGCGTCGAGGCGGCCGACGACGGCAGCCGCGACGGGATCGTGACGTCGGTGCAGACCGGCGAGCGCGCTCCCTTCGCCGGCTTCGCCGATCTCGTACGGATCCTCGAGCGGTGGGCGGGGACCTCTGGCCGGCTGAGCACAGAGGAGGAGAAGACATGACCCATCCCGCACGTGTGCTGGCCGCTGCGGCCAGCCTCGCCATCCTCGCGTCCGCTTGCGGCGGCGCGACCGCGCCGACCGCCACGGCGGCACCCACCGTCGCCCCGACCGTCGCCGCGACGACCGCTCCGACCGTCGCGCCGACGGTGAAGCCGATCGTCGCCGCGACCGGCCAGGGCTCGACGAGCACGAAGCTCACCGAGAACAAGGTCACGCTCGAGAAGGGCTCGGCGCCCTACCTGCCCGCGGGCGCGTACCTCTCCACGGTCTCGCTCGTCACCCTCGAGCAGGGCGGGCGCACCCTCGCGCACAAGCACGGCGGCGTCGAGTCGATCTTCGTCCTCGAAGGGACGGTCGACTTCCGCACGGCCGGCGGTGTGCGCGTGATCCTCAAGGCCGGCCAGGGCGCGGCGGTCCCGCCGAACACGGCCCTGCAGGCCGTCAACGGCGGCGAGAGCGTCGCCAAGTTCCTCGCCTTCTTCATGACGCAGGAGACCGCACCGTTCCAGACCGCGGTGGACGAAGCGCCGTGATGCGTCGCCTGTACGTCGCGATCACGGCGATCGCGCTCACGCTCTCCGCGGTGGGTCTGGCACGTGCCTTCGAGCCCGGCGACGTCATCTACGCGTGCGTCTCGGAGCACACCGGCGCGGTGAAGATCGTGAGCGCTACCGAGACCTGCGGGAAGAGCGACCAGCGCATCTCCTGGAACTCGCAGGGACCGGTCGGGCCGCAAGGTCCCGCCGGTCCGCAGGGCTCACCCGGTCCCGCCGGCCCGAGCGGAGCCCCGGGTCCCGCGGGCACGGTCGGCGCGCTCGACGATCTGGCCGGGAAGAGCTGCGGCACGACCGGGACCGTGAGCATGATGTATGGGCCGGCGCCGAGCTATCAAGTCACTCTCGCCTGCATCCCCGCGCCGACCCCGACGCCTACTCCCACACCGACGCCGGTGGGAGCGATCGTCCACAGCAACGGCCTCGGCGGCACGTATCTCTATCCCGCGCCTCTTGGGACGCCCGGTGACGCGTCGACGTACACGCAGCAGATGGCGATGGCTGCGGCGCAGTCGTGGT
>DASWDY010000145.1:0-6286 GCA_036395035.1 Candidatus Limnocylindria bacterium | reverse complement strand
CTCGGGATCGATGGATCCGGGACCGGTCGACCCGCGGCACGACCCGATCAGGTTCGTGCAGATGACGAAGTACCGGTCCGTGTCGAACGCCTTGCCCGGTCCGATCATGCCGTCCCACCAGCCGAGCCCGCCGCGTCCGCGGACGCCGGCGCCCGCGCCGTCGACGGTGGTCGGGGCGGACGGGTCGTCGCTCCACCCGGCCGCATGCGCGTCGCCCGAGAGCGCGTGACAGACGAGGACCGCGTTGTCGCGGCGCGGCGCGAGGGTGCCGTAGGTCTCGTAGGCGATGCGGACCGGCGCGAGCGTCGCGCCCGAGTCGAGCCGGAGCGGATCCGGAAGGTCGAGGTGCTGCGTGCGAACGACGCCGACGCTGCCCGCGCCGGGGCGCGCGCTAGCCCGCGACACCGACGGCGCTCCGCTCGAGGTGCAGCGCTTCGAGGAGCGCGACGCGCAGCCCCAGCAGGGTCGGATCGCGCCGGTCGCGCGGGCGGCCCGGAGCGACGCGGAGGATGTCCTGCACCCGGCCCGGCCGCTCGCTCAGCAGGACGACGTGGTCCGCGAGGTAGACGGCCTCGTCGAGGTCGTGCGTCACGAGCACCAGTGTCGGACGGTACCGCGCCCAGGCCGCGAGGAGATGGTCCTGGAGGCGCATGCGCGTGAACGCGTCGAGCGAGCTGAAGGGCTCGTCGAGGAGGAGTACCTGCGGCTCCGTCACGAGCGCGCGCGCTAGCGCGGCGCGCTGGGCCATCCCGCCGGAGAGCTGCTTCGGGAGCGCGCCCGCGAACTCCGACAGCCCGACGACGCCCAAGGTCTCGCGCACGACCTCGCGCGCGTGCGGCGCGTCCGCGTCGCGCAGCCCGAACGCGACGTTGCGCGAGACCGTCAGCCACGGGAACAGGCGCGGCTCCTGGAACACGAGACCGATGCGCGGGTCGGGCCCGCACACGCGCGAGCCGGCCACCTCGATCTCGCCGCTGAAGCGCGTGTCGAGCCCGGCGATGAGGCGGAGGAGCGTGCTCTTCCCGCAGCCGGATGGACCGACGATCGCAACGATCTCGCTCGGGCCGACGTCGATGTCGATGCCGCCGAGCACGGGCGTGTCGCCGTAGCGCTTGCGGACCTGGCGGACGGCGAGCGGCTGGCTCATGGGATCCCCATCTGGCCGAGCGTGTCCTCCCACGAGAGGAGGCGTCGCTCGACCGCGCGGATGAGCGAGTCCGTCACCTTCCCGAGGATCGCGAGGACGACGATCGCGACGAACATGAGGTCGACGCGCGTCGACTGCTGGCTGTCGGTGAGGCGGAAGCCGAGGCCTGCCGCCGCGCCGAAGAACTCGGCGACCACGACGAAAAGCCAGGCCTGCGTCGCGCCGAGGCGTAGCCCCGTGAGGAGGCCCGGCAGGCTCGCGGGCAGCACGACGCGCCGGGCGATCTCGAGATCGGTCAAGTTGTAGACGCGCGCGACCTCGATGAGCTTGCGGTCGACGCCCTTGATGCCCGCGACGAGGTTCACGTACGCCGGGAAGAACGCGCCGATCGCGACGAGCGCGACCTTCGGCGGCTCGTCGATGCCGAGCCACAGGAGCAGGAGCGGCGCCCACGCGAGGGTCGGCACGGTGCGGAGCGCCTGCAGCGTCGGCTCGAGGGCCTCCTCGCCGCGCCGCGCAAGCCCGGTGAGCGTCCCGAGGAGGACCGCGACGACGGAGCCGATCGCGAAGCCCTCGGCGACGCGTGTCACGGTCATGATCACGTCCAGCTGCAGGAGCCCGCGTCGCCACATGCCGATCGCGGCTTCGAGGACCACCGGCGGCGGCGGGAGCTGATACACGGCGAAGATCCCGAGCTCGACCGAGCCCCACCAGAGGGCGACGATCGCAGCGGGCAGGACGAGCGGCAGCGCCGATGGCAGGCGGCGCCGCGCGCGCGCCGCCGGGCGTGCCACGGCGATCTCCGAGCCGGCTACTTGATGGCCGCCTTCGCGTAGGACCCGTCGATGAGATCCTTCACGGACTTCTCGACGTCGGCGCCGGGGTTCGCGAGCTGCTCGGCCGCGATGATCGGGATGACCGCGCGCAGGACCGCCGCGTGCTCCTCGCCGGGGATCCCGCTCGCCTTGAAGCTCATGCGCTCGACGAGCTCGCGCTTCGCGACGTCGAGCGGCAGCTTCGCCTCGTCGGCGAGGATGTCCGCGGCCTTGTCGGGGTTCTCGACGATCCACTGCTTCGCGCGCTCGTACAGCGCGATCAGCTTCCGCGTCGCCTGCGGGTAGCGCTTCAGGAACTCCTCGCGCGCGTTGAGGAAGCCATACGTGTTGAAGTCCTTGTTGCGGTAGATGAGGCGCGCGCCGGACTGCAGCTCCGCCGCGGCCATGTGCGGGTCGAGGCCGGCCCACGCGTCGACCTGGCCACGCTCGACGGCGGTGCGGCCGTCGGCGTGCGGGAGGTTCACGTACTGGATGTCGGCCTGCTTCATGCCCGCGCGATCCAGCGTCCGCAGGAGGAAGAAGTACGGGTCGGTGCCCTTCTGCGCCGCGATCTTCTTCCCCTTGAGGTCCTTGATGTCGTTCGCGGCGGATCCCTTCGCGACCACGAGCGCGGTCCACTCGGGCTGCTCGTAGATGTAGACGGCTTTGATCGGGTTCCCGTTCGCGCGCGAAAGGAGCGCCGCGGATCCCGCGGTCGAGCCGAAGTCGACGGCGTTGCCCTGCAGGAAGTTGAGCGCGTTGCTCGATCCGGCGGAGTACACCCACTTCACGGCCGTACCGGCGAAGGCCTCCTCGACCCAGCCGTGCTTGCGGAGGACGAGCGACGGCGGCGAATAGGTCGCGTAGTCGACGCGGAGCTCGGCGAGCGGAGGATCCTGCGTGGCAGCGGCCGGTGCACCGGATGCGGTCGCGCCAGGCGCCACGGCGGCGCCACCGCACGCACTGATGATCAGGACCAGGATCGCGGATGCGCGAAGAGCATTCATCGGGCGGTACCTCTTCCTTCGTTCGATCTCGGTGATCCGAGGCCGGGACGGGAAGGGAGAGGCGCTCCTCGCGACGCTGCGCTAGGCGGCCTCTCCCACGTGACAGGAGCACATGGCCCCTGACGTCCGGAAGGTCCGCATGAGCATTCGACGGAGGCGTGGCGTCACGCGGCCGGCGGGCCAGTCACGGAGCGCGCGATGCGCTGTCGCCGCGAATTCCGACACGATGCGTCGGAGTATCGCCGCAGCGACCGCCCGCGGTCCAGGGCCTGAGGGCGCTCTGCACACCGGCGCGGGCGCGCCGCTAGACCGCCACGCGCTCGAAGCGCTTGAGGATCGTGTCCACGGTGTCGTTCACCGACTGCGTGCTCGTGTCGAGGACGACCCAGCCCGCCTCGGGCGGACATCCCGCGAGGAGCTGACCGTGCATGCGCGTGGCGACGGGCTCGAGGATCTTCGTGTCGAACGACTTGTTGGTGCGCTGCGAGTTGCGCCGGTGGACGACGAAGATCGACGGGCTGAGCAGGACCTTGCGCGGCATCAGGCCACCGAGGTGCGGGAGGTACTGCGGCATGTCGCCCTCGCGCACGACGTCGTCGATGACGACGGTGAATCCGTTCGCGACGTAGTCCGCCGCGAGGCGCGCGGCGTTGCGGCGGGCGATCTCGAACTGCAGCGCGGTCTCCGCGTTCCAATCGAGCGGGCTCGCGAGACCGCTGCGCACGAGCTGCCGCAGGTCGTCCATCGGGAGGTGCGCGCTCTTCGGGTACTTCGCCGCGAGGGCGGCGGCGACGGTGCTCTTCCCCGAGCCGGGCACGCCGGAGATGAGCCACAGGAAGCCCGTGCTGAGCGAGCCGTTCACCCCCGCCTGCCCTCCACGACGCGCGGCGATCCCGTGAGGTCCCGCAGCACCCGCGTCGTGGCGTGGATCCTATCCCGCAGCAGGTCCTGCACGGTATCTACTTGGGGTGGGTCGCACTCGAAGAACGCCGCCCCGCCCACCGCGAGCGTCCCCGGCAGCTGATCGATGCAGCGGCGGATGACGTCGAGCCCGTTTGGTCCACTGACGACGGCGACGTGCGGCTCGAAGGCGAGCGATGTCCGCTCTCCGGTCAGATGTTCGACCGCGTCGGCCCGCAGGTACGGGAGGTTCGCCGCGACGGCGTCGACCTCGCCGTCGACCGGCGCGAGCAGATCGCCTTCGCGCAGGTCGACGCGATCCGCCACGCCGTTCGCGGCGGCATTCGCGCGCGCGACGTCGAGCGCGTCGCCGGACACGTCGGTCGCGATCACCCGCGCGCGCGGCTCGCTCGCGGCGATCGCGACCGCGATCGCGCCGGATCCGGTGCCGACGTCGACGATCCGCATGCGTGCGGTGTCGCGCGCGAACGCGAGGACGGCCTCGACCAGCACCTCCGTCTCCGGGCGCGGGATGAGCACGCGCGGGTCGACGGTGAACCGGAGGCCGAAGAACTCCTTGTACCCGCGGAGATACGCGACGGGCTCGCCGGCCGCACGCCGCTCGACCATCGCCGAATAGCGCGCGAGCTCGTCCGCGGTCATCGGCGCGTCGAGATGCGCATAGAGCACCTCCTTCGTCACGCCGCAGACGTGCGCGAGCAGCAGATCGGCGTCGAGCGCGGCGGTGGGGTGGCGCGGATCGGTCGACGGGCGAAGGCGCGCCGTCGCGTCGGCGCGCGCCTCCGCGCGCGTGATCATCACCGCAGTATCGTCGGCGCGATGGCGGGCGTGAGCATCGATGACGTGATGGCCGGGCGCCGCGTCGTCGATCGATATCTGCCGCGCGCGCCGCTCGAGCTCTCCCCCTTCCTCTCGCAGGACCTCGGCGCCGAGATCCATCTGAAGATCGAGACGTTCAAGCCGACGCGCACGTTCAAGGTGCGCGGGGCACTGAACAAGATCGCGTCGCTCGACGAGCGCGCGCGCGGACGCGGCGTCGTCGCGGCGTCCGCGGGCAGCCACGCGCAGGGCGTCGCCTACGCGGCGTGGGCGCTCGGCGTGAGCGCGTCCGTGGTCATGCCGACGTCCGTGTCGCCCGCGATCGTCCGCGTGTGCCGCTCGTACGGCGCGACCGTCCTGCTCGAGGGCGACGTGTACGACGACACGCTCGCGCTCGCGCACCGCATCGAGGTCGACGAGGGCCGGACGTTCGTGCACCCGTACGCGGACCCGCTCATCGTCGCCGGCCAGGGGACGATCGGGCTCGAGCTGCTCGAGGACCTCGAGGGATTCGATACGGTGATCGTCGCCGTCGGCGGCGGCGGCCTCATCTGCGGCATCGGGGTCGCGGTCAAGGCGCGCCTGCCGAACGTCCGCGTCATCGGGGTGGAGCCGGAGGGGGCCGACGCCTTCGGGCGGTCGCTCCGCGCGGGGCATCCGGTCGAGCTCGATCGGCCGCACAGCATCGCCGACAAGCTCGTCGCGAAGAGCACGCAGCAGCTGAACGTCGATCTCGGGCGGAGCGTCGTGGACGACGTCGTGACGGTGTCGGAGGAGGCCCTCGCCGACGCCACCTACGAGCACCTCGACGGGCTGTCGATGCTCGTCGAGCCTTCCGGCGCGGCCCCCCTCGCGGCGGTGCGCAGCGGCCGCGTGAACGTCGCCGGCCAGCGGGCCGTCCTCGTCGTGAGCGGCGGGAACGCCGAGCCGCCCCTGCTCGCGCGGATCATCGCCGAGCGCAGCGGGCGGCCCCTCGCGTCCGCCCGGCCGTGACCGTCGCGCACGACCGCATCGAGGTCCGGACGAAGCGCGCGGTCGACACCGTCGACATCACCGACCGCGTGGCCGACGCGGTGCGCAAGTCGGGGATCCGCGAGGGCATCTGCACCGTGGCGGTCATGCACACGACCGCCGGGGTGTTCGTCAACGAGAACGCCGACCCCGACGTGCAGCGCGATCTCCTCGCGTCGCTCGCGCGCATCGTGCCGGACGACGCGGGCCATGCGCATGCGGAAGGCAACTCACCCGGGCACATCAAGTCGGTCCTCGTCGGCGCCTCGGTCACGATCCCGGTGCGCGCGGGATCGCTCGATCTCGGGACGTGGCAGCGCGTGTACCTCGCGGAGTTCGACGGACCGCGCGGCCGATCCGCGACCATTACCTGTGTCGGTGAGGGCGGCGGCTAACATCACTCCTCACTCAAGGGGAGGGGCAAAGCCATCGCTATCGTCACGCTCGCGCGTCCAGCGACGATCACCGCGCGCGACGCCGATCAAGCGCTGCGCACCGCGCTCTCGCGCGGCGGTGAGTGGGCCGAGCTGTTCTGGGAGCGCCGGCACGCCCTCACGCTGCGCCTC
>DASWDY010000144.1:0-4968 GCA_036395035.1 Candidatus Limnocylindria bacterium | reverse complement strand
CCGACCGGTCGCGCTCTCGGGCGGCGAGCAGCAGCGCGTCGCGCTCGCCCGCGCGATCGTCCGGCAGCCGCGCGTCTTCCTCATGGACGAGCCGCTCTCGAACCTGGACGCGAAGCTGCGCACGCACATGCGCACGGAGCTGAAGACGCTGCAGCGGCGCCTGGCCACGACGACGGTCTTCGTCACGCACGATCAGGCGGAGGCGATGACGCTCGCCGACCGCATCGCGGTGCTCGACAAGGGCCGCCTGCTGCAGCTGGGGACGCCGGATGACGTCTACGGCCGGCCGGCGAGCCTGTTCGTCGCCCAGTTCATCGGCAGCCCTCCGATGAACGTGCTCTCCGCCGAGACGCAGGACGGCGATCTCCTGGCGGAGGGCGTCTGGCGGCTGCATCCGGCCCACGCGGTGCGCGCCGCGAAGGTCATGGTGGGGATCCGTCCGGAGGCGATCGATCTTGTCGATGCGGACGAGCGCGGCGCGCAGTCCGCCGAGGTGCTCGTCTCCGAGCCGCTCGGGAGCGAGACGATCGTCGACGTGAAGGTCGGCGGCGCGCTCGTGAAGGTGCGGGCCGCGCCGGAGGTGCGCCCGACCGCCGGCACGCACGTCCACCTCCGCGTCGATCCGCGCGACCTCGTGCTCTTCGACCCCGAGAGCGGCGCGGCCATCGCGTGAGGCGCGCGCCCGACGTCGTCCTCACCGGCCGCTACGAGCCGCGTGACATCAAGCGCTACTTCCATCTGCCGTTCGAGGTCCCCGCGGGCACGCGGCAGATCCACGTGCGGTACGAGTACTCCGACCAGATCGACTCCGACCCGCTCATCACCGGCGGCAACACGCTCGACATCGGGCTCTTCGACGAGCGGGGCCACGCGGCCGGCTCGCGCGGGTATCGCGGCTGGAGCGGCAGCGAGAAGATGTCCTTCACCGTCGACGCCGGGTGGGCGACGCCGCCGTACCGCGCCGAGGCGATCGGCGCGGGCACGTGGCACGTGCTCCTCGGCCCGTACAAGGTCGCGCCCGAGGGCCTCGAATGGCGCGTCGAGATCTGGCTCGACCTCGGCCTGCCGCCCGAGGAGCGCGTCGTCCTGCGCGGAGGCGCCCCGAACCGACCGACGCTGCCGCCGGCGGCCGAGCCCGGGTGGGTCCGCGGCGACCTGCACTGCCACACCCTCTACTCCGACGGCGACTCATGGCCGGCCGAGATGCTCCTCACCGCCGCCGAGACCGGCCTCGCGTTCCTCGGCGTCACCGACCACAACAGCGTCGCCCACCATCCCGAGTACGGGTCGGGCGGCGGCGCGTTCCCGGTCGTCGTGCCCGGCGTCGAGGTGACGACGTATCACGGCCACTGGAACGCGTGGGGCACCGATCGCTGGTACGAGTTCCGCGAGCCGACCGACCATGGCGTCACGGTCTCGATGCGCGAGGCCCTCGACGCCGGCGCGCTCGTCTCGGTCTGTCACCCGAAGCCGTTCGGCCCGCCCTGGGAATACGCCGACGTGCGCGCGTACCCGGCGATCGAGGTGTGGAACGGCCCGTGGGAGCGCCTCAACTCGGTGTCGCTGCGGTTCTGGGAGGAGCACCTCCGCCGCGGCGAGCGCATCGTCGCGCTCGGTGGCAGCGACACGCATCAGCTGCGCGCGGCGCACCATGCGAAGCTGGGGTCGCCGACGACGTGGGTGAAGGTCGGCGATCACCTGAGCGCTGAGACCGTCATCGCCGCCCTGCGCCGCGGGGACGTGTTCCTCTCGGCGTCGCCGGCGGGGCCGCAGCTCTACCTCGACGACCGCGGATGCGTGCGCGTCGTCGGCGCGCGCGGCGCGGCGATCCAGCTCGTCGGCGACGCCGGCGTCATCGACGCGGCCGCGATCGACGCCGACGACGTCGAGCGGCGCATCGCGCTCCCGCGCGGCGCGCGCTACGTCCGCGCGCAGGTGACGGACGCGGTCGGCACGGTCCTCGCCCTTTCCAATCCGCTCTGGCTCTGACGGGAGGGCGCAGAGATGGCGGTCATCCTCTCTCTCGATCAGGGCACGACGGGTTCGGCCGCGGTCGTGATCGATGCCGAAGGGCGGGTGGTCGCGACGGCCGATCGTGAGATCGCCCAGCACTATCCGCAGCCGGGCTGGGTCGAGCACGACCCGGAGGAGATCTTCCGGACCACCGTCGCCGTCGGCCGCGAGGCGCTCGCCACCGCGCGCGTCCCGGCGAGCGACGTCGCGGCGATCGGCATAGCGGACCAGCGCGAGACCACGATCGTCTGGGATCGCCGGAGCGGGACGCCGATCCATCCCGCGGTGGTGTGGCAGAGCCGAGCGACGGCGCCGCTCTGCGAGGAGCTGCGCCGTGCGGGCCTCGAGCCGCTGGTCCGCGAGCGCACCGGCCTCGTCATCGACGCCTACTTCTCGGCCACGAAGATCCGGTTCATCCTCGACCGCGTCCCCGGCGCACGCGAGCGCGCCGCCGCGGGCGAACTGTGCGCGGGCACCGTCGACAGCTGGCTGGTGTGGCGGCTCACCGGTGGGCGCGCGCACGTGACCGACGCGACGAACGCGTCGCGCACGATGCTCCTCGACATCCGGCGCGGTGAATGGGACGACGACCTGCTCGGCGCGCTCGAGATCCCTCGCGCGGTGCTTCCGGAGGTCCGCTCATCGAGCGAGGTGTATGCGGAGACGGACCCGGAGCACTTCGGCGCCGCCATCCCCATCGCCGGAATCGCGGGCGATCAGCAGGCCGCGCTCTTCGGTCAGACCTGCACGCAGCCCGGCGAGGCCAAGAACACCTACGGCACCGGGTGCTTCCTCCTCGAGAACACCGGAGCGTCGCTCCGCCGCGCCGACGGACTGCTGACCACCATCGCGCTCTCGCTCCGTGGGACGCTCAGCTATGCGCTCGAGGGCAGCACATTCGTCACCGGCGCGGCCGTGCAGTGGCTGCGTGACGGTATCGGGGTCATCGCCGACGCTGGGGAGACCGAGGCGCTCGCGGCGTCGATCCCGGGCAACGACGGGCTCTACCTCGTTCCGGCCTTCGTGGGCCTCGGCGCGCCGCGGTGGGACATGTACGCGCGCGGCCTGCTCATCGGGATCTCCGGTGGGACCACGCGCGCGCATCTGGCCCGCGCGGCGCTCGAGAGCACGGCGTACCAGACGCGGGATCTCGTGGAGGCGATGCGCGCGGCAGGCGCCGAGGTCGCGGTGCTGCGCGCGGACGGCGGTGGGACGGCGAACCGGTTCCTCATGCAGTTCCAGGCGGACATCCTCGGCGTGCCGGTGGAGGTGTCGGCGGTGCAGGAGACGACCGCGCTCGGCGCCGCGTATCTCGCGGGACTGGCCACAGGTGTCTGGACCTCGGTGGATGAGCTGCGCACGCGGAGGCGCGCCGGCGCGCGGTTCGAGCCGCGCATGGTCACGGAGGCGCGCGACGCGCTCTACGCGGACTGGCTCCGCGCGGTCGAGCGCGCGCGCGGCTGGGCTTCGCCGTAAGCCGGAGCGAGCGCCGCAGCCGGCCTACCGCAGCTTCGTCCCACAGAAGCACTCCTTCGGGGGCACGTCCTTCGTCGGCATGTGGAACTCGGGCCGAACGTGGACCACCGTCGCGTCGTTGGTCTGGCTCAGCAGCTTGGGTCCGAACTCAAAGGTGCGTCCGCCGCGCCAGGGAATGACCAGCGCTCGCCGTGTCGGATCCCAGTACCTCGCCCGCAGCTCGGCGATGGTCGCCCGGTCAATGTCAGGCGGTGGGATCTCGCCGGGGCCGTACGCGTAGGCGACCATCTTGTAGAAGCCCTGGACCCACGTCCCGCCGTCCTCGATCTTGCCTGGGAAGCCGCCCTCGGGGTCGGCAACGATCCGTGTCGGCATTCAGGCCTCCCGTCTCGCCGGCTCTGGACTCACGAGAACAGTCGGACCCCGTGCAGCAAGTCCCGTGGACATCGGTCTGTCACACCCAGGCCTTCAATGTTCTTCGACCCGAGAAGCTGGTGCTAGGCCTTGACCTTCGCCTGGCAGTGGGCATAGAGGGCATCGAGCACGGGACGCGACGCGTCGCGCTGCCTTTGGTCGTCGGGGTAGTGCAAGTGGCGGAGGCCTTCGAGGATCGCCTCGACCCCGACCGACTCGGGCGTGATCGTCTTGTCGGCGGTGTCGGCGCCGCGGATGACCCTAGCCATGTACGCGAGCGCTCGGTCCTTCTCCAGACCGTACTTGCGGATGAAGGCGTCGAAGCTGCACTCGGTCCCGTGGTGTCCGAGCTCGACGTCTTCGACATCGTACGGCGTCGCGCCGCGCTCCTGCGCCTCGGCGAGCACCTGATCGGCGGCGACGTAGATGAACTCGGCGGATCCGTCGATGAAGCGCTCGATGAGCCACGGGCAGGCGACCCGGTCGACGCGCGGGTGCTCGCGGGTGATCCACTTCATGACGGTTCCCTCCAACACGTCTGCCCGCGACCGACGGCTAGGCCCATCGCATCGAGCATCATCGGACGCGGGTGTGGCCGACACGCTCGAAGCTCACGGACGGCAGGACAGTAGGAGCCGGCCAAGTCGTCCACAAACGACGCGAGAGCCGGGGCAGGAGGGCTGAGCGCTCCGGCCGCGCTCTCTTCACGAGAAGAGCGGGACGTGATGCCCAGACGATCGCGCGAGAGGCCGCGGGCCCACCCCGGCCTCGCGCAATGTGCCTGGAGCGCCCGACCGATAGGATCCGACGGCGATGCTCGCCCGGCTCATCGAGATCGAGCTTCGCGTCGTCGACGTCGAGCGATCGCGACGCTTCTACCGCGACCTGATCGGTGTTCCGGTGGGCGAGCTGGAGACGCACGGCGCCGACACCGAGACCCATGTCCATGCAACTAGGACGTGTCGAGCGCGACCCTCCACGGCCCGCTGATCTGGATTTGCGGGGAGCCCAGCGTCAAAGTGCGTGCGGCATCGGGCGCATCGTTCGCGATCTTCAGCTCACGCT
>DASWDY010000143.1:0-2560 GCA_036395035.1 Candidatus Limnocylindria bacterium | reverse complement strand
ACGATCCGGCCGCGTACGCGAGGTACAGCACGACCTCGCCGAGCCACTCGCCGAGGGCGTACGGCTCGCCGGTCGCGGTGGACGAGAAGACGTCGACGCGCAGGCCGTCGCGGTGCTCGACCATCCAGCGGCCGGACGCGAGATGCCACCACATGTCGGGGTCGCCCGACGGCAGGCCGACCGCGACCGTGAATGCCGCGGCCGCGACCGCCAGGGCGATCGCGCTGCCCGAGAGCGCGCCGAGGATGCGCGTCACTGCTGCGCGGCGATGATGCAGCGCTGGTCCTCGCGCACCGCGTACACGCGGATCCCGCCCTGGTCGCCGCGGCCGGTGAAGACATCGTCGCGCTGTGAGGCGTAGAGCGCGTCGTAGCGCGAGAAGTGCGCCGGCTCGAGGATGAGCGTGCGCGCGAGATACACGACCGCGGCGCACGCCGCCGACGACGGACCGTCGGCGGGCGCGACGACGGCCTCGCGCCCGCTGATCCAGCGCCAGGCCGCCGCATCCGCGACGACGAGCGGGCCCGGCGGCAGGAGCGGAAGGGCGGCCAGGCGCGCGCGGTAGGGCGTGTTGAAGTCGACGTCCCACTGCCCGATCGAGAAGACCGAGATGACCGCGAAGGCGCCGACGGCGGAGCCCCACACCGTGCGGCGCATGCCGCGCGTCGAGGCGCGGAACAGCTCCTCGGCGCCGATCGCGGCGAGCGCGACGGCGAACGGGAAGAACGCGGCGATGGAATGGAAGAAGCTCCCGCGCACGGAGTGCAGCGTGAAGAGCAGGCTCTGCGCGAGGTAGATCGCGGCAACGAGGCCGACGAACGCGCGCACCTCGGGGCGGACCCAGCGGCGGCGGATGGCGAGCGCGAGCGGCACGAGCGGCGCGATCATGAGCGCGACCGCGGCCGTGACCGCGTTCGTCAGCAGCGCGCCCGCCTTCGCTGCGAGCACGTCGACCGGCGCGGCGAGGAACGGCTCGAGCGCCGGCGGGTGCAGCGCGAAGAAGTCCTCGTAGCGCACGAGGAGCACCGCGCGCGCGAAGAGGTCGGACGGGAAGCCGAGGGCGATCCCGCGCACCACCCACGCGAGCCCGATCGCGAGCGCGACCGCAGCGCCCACGATGCCGGCGCGCGCGGTCCGCGGGCGGCCGGCGAGCCACAGGAGCGCGAGGCCGAAGAGCGCGGCCTCGGCCCGGGCGAGGTAGAGGAGGCCGACGAGCAGCCCGGCGACGGCCGCGAACCGCAGCGATCCCCGCGCGGCGCGCGCGAACGCGAGGAAGAACAGGGTGCCGAGCACCGCGGCGAGGCCGAACGCGTCGAGCGTCACCCACCCCGGCGCGAGCGCGCCGCCGAGCCCCGCGACGGCAGCGGCGGCGAGCGCCGCGACGAGCCCACCGCCGAGGGCGCGCGTCGCGACGTACGTGACCACGGGGATCGCGGCCGCGACCGCGACGATCGCGACCTGCGCCGCGCGGAAGTCGCCGAGCGGACCGCCGAGGAGGGCGATGCCCGCGGCCTGCACGAGCGTCGGCAGGGGCATCCAGAACCGATGGCTCGGGATCGGGAGCGACGCGAAGCGTGGTGCCTCGACGAAGTTCCAGACGAAGTCCGCGGTCAGTCCCTCGCCGTGCGCGAGGCGGCTCGCGACGGTGGCGACGTAGTAGGCGTCGGTGTACCCCGGCTGCGCCACGACGATCATCGAGACCGCGCGCACGCCGACCAGGAGGACCGTGAGAGCGGCGAGCCAGAGGAGCGGCCGCCGATCTCGGCGGCGGTCGAGCGCATAGAGGCGGCGCATGCCCGCGTCGTGCTGGCGTCGCTCGAGGACCGTCATCGCAGCGGCATGCCGAACCGACGCGTGAGCCACTTGCGGATCACGTCCATCCGCGTCCAGAGGTGGACGATCTGCCCGCTGAGCTCGCCGTTCACGGTGCCCGAGCGCAGCGACGCGACGAAGCCGTCGCGGTCCGTGAAGTCGTCCATCTCGAGCCAGGCGGCGCCGACCTCGGACGGCCGGTGCGAGTCGCTCGCGACGGCGCCCGCGATCTCGTGGTCGCTCGCGTACCGCGCCGCCCGCAGGTTGTCGCCGGTGAACGCCTCGCGCGCGTTGAATACCTCGATCGCGTCGACGCTCGCGCGGATCCGCTCGAGCGCGGCGAAGCGGATGTGGTTGAGGCGGTTGCGGCTGAAGGGATGCGGGATCGACACGACGCCGCCCTGGTCGCGGATGCGCGCGATGGTCTCCTCGGCGGAGAGGCGCGGCGGCACGTCGCGCTCGAGGAACAGGCCGACGATCTCGCCGTCGCGCGACAGGATCTCGGACCCGACGACGACGCGGAACCCGTCCGCGAGCTCGCGCAGGCGGAGGCCGCCCTCGATGGTGTTGTGGTCGGTCGCGCACGCGACGTCGATGCCGGCCTCCTTGATGCGCCGCGCCTGCACCGCCGCGCGCATGCGGCTGTCCGGAGAGCGCTCCGAGTGCATGTGCATGTCGACCTTGATGCGGCGCAACTTCTGCTCGTTCATGCCGCCTGCCGCCCGCGCGCGTGCGCGTCGCCGACGAT
>DASWDY010000142.1:0-20876 GCA_036395035.1 Candidatus Limnocylindria bacterium | reverse complement strand
CACGCGTCATCGCGAGCGCGACGCCGACGCTGTACGGCGACAGGACCACGTTGCCTGGCTCGCGGGCTACGACCTTGTACAGGTCCGCGGAGAAGGCATCGAGGGCAGCGCGCGCGTCCTGCGCCGCCACGGGATCGGCGCACGCACGCGCGACGTCGGAGCGGATCTCCTGTGCGGCAGCTGGTCCGGCGCAGGCGGATATGGTCAGCCCAAGCACGACCGCCGCGACGAGAGGACGGATCCTGGGCATGGCACCTCCGCTGCGTCCTGAGTGATAGGACGTGCGGACCACGCTACGGGTTCCCCGCGCGCCAACGTCAGTCGAGGCGACCCCGTGCATCCGCGGCACTCTCGAGGATCCCTCGCAGCGCCGCGAGGTCGCGCTCGGCGACGGCGCGATCGATCTCGTCGAGCACGTCGCGCAGGCGGGCCAGCGCAGCCACGACCTGACCGCTATTCGCGGCCAGGAGCGCCTCCCCGAGATCCGTCGGCGTCAGAGCGAGCCGCGTGGCGTCCCGGAACCCCGGACCGGCGAACGCATCCAAGGGCGCCGCGATCGCCTCCGAAGCCGCGACACTCAGCGCGGCGGCCATCGCGAGCGGCAGAGCGGAGACCAGGGCCGCGATGCGGTCGTGCTCCGCCGCCGAGAGCACCGTCACGACGCCCCCGGCGTCGCGCGCGACCGCGCCCGCCAAAGCCATCGCGTCGGCGTCGCTGCGCGCGGTCGGAACGACGAGGAATGGACGGCCGCGCAGGATCTCGGCGTCCGCCGCGGCGAATCCGCGCGTGCTGCGACCGGCCATCGGATGCATGCCGACGATGCGCACGCCGTCGGGCTGGTCGCGCGCGAACGCGTCGACCGGTGCGCGCACCGATGCGACGTCGACGAGGACCGCGCCGTCCGCACGCGGTGCGAGCGCCGCGAGCGTCGGCAGCACGCTCGCCAGCGGCGTGGCGACGATCACGGCGTCGGCCGGCAGGAGATCTCCGAGCGCCTCGACGGTCGCGACGCCGCCCGACCGCGCTGCCGTGCGTGTCGCCGGGTCGATGTCGAAGCCGCGGACCTCGTGGCGCGATCGCAGCGCAAGGGCCAGCGAGCCGCCGATGAGACCAAGGCCCGCGATGGAGATCTTCAAGCGGGCGCCGCGTCGACCAGATGACGGCGGCCGACGGCGCGCGCGACCGCGGACACCTGCGCGGTGAGCGCGGCGAAGTTCTCGAAGGTGAGCGATTGGAAACCGTCGGAGAGCGCGTGGTCCGGGCTCGGATGCACCTCGATGATGAGCCCGTCCGCGCCGGCCGCGACCGCGGCGAGCGCGACCGGTGCCACGAGGTACCACTTCCCCGTGCCGTGCGAGGGGTCGGCGAGCACGGGCAGATGCGTGAGCCGCTTGAGGAGCGGGATCGCGTTCACGTCGAAGGTGTTCCGCGTGTACTTCTCGAAGGTCCGTATGCCGCGCTCGCACAGAATCACGCCGCGATTACCGCGCGCGAGCACGTACTCCGCCGACAGAAGGAGCTCCTCGACCGTCGCGGAGATCCCGCGCTTGAGGAGCACGGGCTTCGGCTGGTCGCCGACCGCGTCGAGCAGGGCGTAGTTCTGCATGTTGCGCGCGCCGACCTGCAGGCAGTCGGCGACCCGCGCCACCGTCTCGACGTCCGCGGGCGTGAGCACCTCGGTCACGATCGCGAGACCGGTCTCCGCGCGCGCCTCGGCGAGGATCTCGAGCCCCTCCTGGCCCAGGCCGCGGAAGGTGTACGGCGACGAGCGCGGCTTGAAGGCACCGCCGCGCAGCACCGTCGCGCCGGCGGCACGCACCGCACGCGCGGTCGCGAGCGTCTGCTCGCGCGATTCAACCGAGCACGGACCGGCCATGATCGCGAGCGGTGCGTCGCCTCCGATCGGCACGCCGTCCACGCGGACGACCGTGTCGGTCGGAATGACCTCGCGGGAAGCGAGCTTGAACGGGCGGCTGACCGGGACGACCTCGGCGACGCCGGGCAATGCCTCGACCGCGTCGGCGGCCGCGCGTGAGGTCGAGCCGAACGTGCCGATCGCCATCCGCTCCGCGCCCGGCAGCGGGACCGGCTGGATGCCGAACTCCTGGATGCGCGCGACGACCGCGTCGATCTCCTTCTGCGTCGCGCCGCGCTTCATCACGACGAGCACGTCAGCGCGCGTCCTTTCGGTCGCTGGGAAGATCGACCGCCCACGCGGGACGCAGCGCGCGAGCGCCGCGAAGGAACGCGTGACGGATCTCCTTCTGCGAACGCGTCGTGTTCCATGCGACGAGCACGCGCACGCATTGCGCGAGCGCCCCAGGCACGGGGATCTCGCGCCCGCAGATGAGGGGGACGTCGGTCCATCCAAGTCCAGCGCGTGCCGCGTCGGCGGGGAAGGACGCATCGAGATCCGGCGTCACCGTGAACCACACGTAGGCGATATCCTCGGCGCGCACGCCATTCAGCTCGACGATCGTCCGCAGCAGCTCGAGCGTCGCGGCGAAGATGCTGTCGGTGTCATTCGTCTTCACCGTCGTCGCGCCGCGTATCCCGCGCACCGCCATCAGGACCTCCCCGCCGCGACGAGCGCGGACACGAACGATCGCAGCGCGGCGGTTCGCTCTTCCGGCGCCACGCGGGTGACGGCGTCGATCGCCGCGCTTCCGACGACGACCGCATCGGCGACGCCGCGAAGCGCGGCGACGTGCGCGGGCTCGCTGATCCCGAACCCGACCGCGATGGGCAGCGTCGTATGGCGTCGCACCCGCGCGACGAATGCCGTGACGTCGTCGCCGAGCGCGCGGCGCGCACCGGTCACGCCGGTGAGCGAGACGCAGTACACGAAGCCGCGCGCGGCCGGCAGCAGTCGCGCGAGCCGCTCGTCGGGCGTGGTGGGCGCATACAGGTCGATCCGCGCGAGACCCGATGGCGCGAGCGCGCGATCGAGCTCGGCACTCTCTTCCGCCGGCATGTCGGGGACGATCACGCCCGCGAGCCCCGCACGATCCGCGTCCTGCGCGAAACGGTCGTAGCCGTACGAGAGGAATGGATTCGTGTACCCCATGAGCAGCGCGGGCACGTCGCGCTCGCGCACGAGGGCCGCCCCTTCGGCGATGCAGTCGCCGAGCGTGACGCCGCCGCGCAGCGCGACTTCGCTCGCACGCTGGACGGTCGTGCCATCGGCGAGCGGATCGCTGAATGGCACGCCCAGCTCGAGCACGTCCGCTCCGCCGTCGAGCGCGGCGCGCAGCAGCCCGCCTGTGGCCGCGCGATCGGGATAGCCGACCGTCAGATAGACGATCACGGCGAGCCGACGCTCCGCGCGCGCGCGCGCGAACGCGCGCTCGATGCGACCGGTGCCCGTCACCACGACGCTCACGCGCCCGGCACCGATCCGAGGTCCTTGTCGCCCCGGCCGGAGAGACACACCAGCACGTCCATCGCGGCGCCGTACCGCTCGCGGACGGCGACGAGGTCGGCGATCGCGTGTGCCGGCTCGAGCGCGGGGATGATGCCCTCCGTCCGCGACAGCAGGCGGAACGCCTCCAGCGCCTCGTCGTCCGTTCGCGACACGTACT
The DNA here is from genome assembly GCA_036395035.1 of Candidatus Limnocylindria bacterium. Taxonomy (GTDB): domain Bacteria; phylum Chloroflexota; class Limnocylindria; order P2-11E; family P2-11E; genus JACPOT01. The sequence continues at coordinate 17,295 of DASWDY010000142.1, read as the reverse complement.
CCACCCGTCCCGAGTCGTGCAGGAACGCGTGCTCCGGCCCCACGCCGGGATAGTCGAGCCCGGCGGACACCGAGTGCGTCTCGCGGATCTGGCCGTGTTCGTCCTGCAGGACGTAGCTGCGCGTCCCGTGGAGCACGCCGACCCGTCCACCGACGATCGACGCGGCGTGCTTCCCGCTCTCGATCCCCAGACCGCCGGCCTCGACGCCGCGGAGCCGGACCGCCGCGTCGGCAACGAACGCGCTGAAGATGCCGATCGCGTTCGATCCGCCACCGACGCACGCGACGACGATGCCCGGGAGCGCGCCCACGCGCTCGAGGAACTGCGCACGCGCCTCGCGCCCGATCACCGACTGGAACTCGCGGACCATCGCGGGATACGGATGCGGCCCGATCGCGGAGCCGAGCAGGTAGTAGGTGCTGCGCACATTGGTGACCCAGTCGCGGATCGCCTCGTTCACCGCGTCCTTCAGCGTGCGGCTGCCCGCGTCGACCGCGCGCACCTCCGCCCCCAGGAGCTTCATGCGAAAGACGTTCGGCTCCTGCCGGCGCATGTCCTCCGTCCCCATGTACACGACGCACTCGAGGCCGAGGAGCGCGCATGCGGCCGCGGTCGCGACGCCGTGCTGGCCCGCGCCCGTCTCGGCGACGATGCGGCGCTTGTCCATGCGTTTCGCGAGCAGCGCCTGACCGACGGCGTTGTTGATCTTGTGCGCGCCGGTGTGCGCGAGATCCTCACGCTTGAGGAGCACGCGTCGCAGGCCGACCTCCGCGGCGAGCCGAGCCGCATCGGTGAGCGGCGTCGGGCGACCCACCCATTCGCGCAGCAAGCGGTCAAGCTCCTGCTGGAAGGCCTCGTCGCGGCGCGCGTCATCGAAGGCCGCCTCGAGCTCGGCCACCGCGGGCATGAGCGTCTCCGGGAGGTACTGGCCGCCGAACTCACCGTAGCGGCCGCGCGCGCTCACCTCTGCACCTCCACGACACGGACCGATCGCCCGCCACCCATCGCGGCGATACCGCGGATGAGCGGCTCGGGATCGTCCGTGAGCATGAGCGCACTTCCGATGAGCACCGCCCCGACGCGCGCGGGCAGGACGCGAGCGTCGCCGATCGTCGCTATGCCCGACTCCGCGACGAGGACCTGGTGGTCGCGCACGAACGTGTGAAGCTGCCGGACGCGACCGATGTCGATCTCGCGAGGCTGATGCAAGTTCCGTGCGTTCACGCCAACGATCGGCGCGTTGGTTGCGACGGCGCGTCCGAACGCTACCGGCTCATGCGCTTCGAGCAGCACTCCCATGCCAAGGCTGTTCGCTCGGTCGATGAATCGGCGCAGCTCATCGTCGGACAAAGCCTCGGCGATGAGGAGGATCGCGTCCGCACCGGCAGCCCGCGCCTGGACGATCTGGTACTCGTCGACGATGACGTCCTTACAGAGGATCGGCAGGGTCGGGACCGCGTCGCGCACGGCGGCGAGGTCGTCCAGAGAACCACCCCAGTGTCGCGGCTCTGTGAGCACGGAGATCGCGGTCGCACCCGCGCGCGCATACGTGTGCGCCAGTGTTGCGGCATCCACGTCCTGGGCGAGCACGCCTTGAGCCGGTGACACGCGCTTCACCTCCGCGATCACCGCGAGCTGCCCTCTGGATCGCAGGCGAAGCGCGGATGTGAAGCCGTCGTATCCGGGAGGAGGCCAAGCGCTGACCCCGCCGCCATGACTACGCGAGAACAGGTTTTCCTTCGCCGTGCTGAGAAGCTCTTCCTCGGACGCCGCGTTTCGCGCCGTGGCCACGTCGGCGCGTCGTTCGGCGATGACCTGCTCGAGGAAGTCGGTCATACGGTCGCCTCGGCGCTCGCGAGCCGCTGGCTCGTCGCGACGAAGGTCGCGAGCGCTTCGCGCGCGGCACCGCTGTCGATCGCCTTCGCGGCCACCGCGACGCCGTCGCGCACGCTGTCCGCCAGACCGGCGACGTAGCACGCCGCGGCGGCGTTCAGGAGGACGGCCGTTCGCGCGCCTCCGCCCTTCCCGTCCAGGACGCCGCGCCCGATCGACGCGTTCGTCGCGGGATCGCCACCGGCGATCTCCGTGCGCGGCGCGCGCGGCAGACCGAGCGCATCCGGCGAGAGCGTCCCCTCGCGCACCGCTCCGCGCTGGACCTCCCACGTGCGCGTCTCCGCGGAGGGGCTGATCTCATCCAGGCCGTCGGTGCCGAACACGACGAGCGCGCGGTCCGCGCCGAGCTCGACCAGCGCGCGCGCCACGGTCTCGGCGATCGCGGGGCTCGGGACGCCGAGGAGATAGCGGCGCACGCCGGCCGGATTCGCGAGCGGCCCGAGCACGTTGAAGACGGTGCGGATCCCGATCTCACGCCGCACCGGCGCGGCGTGACGCATCGCGGGATGGAAGCGCGGCGCGAACATGAACCCGATCCGCGCCTCGCGCACGCACGACGCGACGCCCTCGGGACCGAGGTCGATCTTGACGCCGAGCGCCTCGAGCACGTCGGCGCTCCCGCAGGCGCTCGAGGCGGCGCGGTTGCCGTGCTTCGCGACGCGACCACCCGCGCCGGCCGTGACGAGCGCCGCCAGCGTCGAGATGTTGATGCTGTTCGAGCGATCGCCGCCCGTGCCGACCACGTCGATCGCGCCGTCGTCGACCTGCACGCGCACGGCGTTCGCGCGCAGAGCGGACGCGAACCCGGCGACCTCGTCGGGCGTCTCGCCGCGGATGTGCAGCGCCGCGAGGAGCGCCCCCAGCTGCGCCGGCGTCGCCTCGCCCGCCATCACCGAGCCCATGGCGGACTCGGCCTCGGCGCGCGTCAGCGACCGGCCCCCGACGACGATCGCCAGCGCCTCGCGCGCGTCCATCAATGGATCGCGCTCGCGCGCGCCGGCACGAGCGTGCGGAGGACGTTCTGGATGATGCGAAACCCCACTTCTTCCCTCAGCGTCATGATCGATTCGGGATGGAACTGCACGGCGGCGATCGGTAGCCGCTCGTGCTCGATCGCCATGATGACCCCATCGCTGCTCGTCGCGATCACGCGCAGCTCGGGAGGCAACGTGGCGCGATCGGCGCGCAGCGAATGGTATCGACCGGCCTGGAACGTGGGGCCGATCCCCTCGAAGATGTGTCCACCGAGCACACGGACCTCCGACGCTTTGCCGTGCATCGGGTAGTCGAGGACGCTGAGCGTGCCGCCGAAATGCTCGACGATGCCCTGGAGCCCGAGGCATACGCCGAATACCGCGAGCCCGCGCTCCGTTGACACGCGCACGGCGAGCGCGACGTCGAAGTCGGACGGCCGGCCGGGGCCGGGCGAGAGCACGACGGTGTCCGCGCCAAATGACGAGATCGCGTCCGCCAGCTCGTCGCCATCGAAACCAGCCCGCAGCGTGCGCACCTCAGCGCCGGTGCGGCGCAGATAGTTCGCGAGCGTATGCACGAACGAGTCCTCGTAGTCGATCAGCAGCACCCTCCGTCCCGCTCCGACACGCTCGTGGGGCGGCACGTCGGCCGCGGCGGGCGCGCTCGGCCGCCGGACCGCGTCCACCAGCGCGGCCGCCTTGAGCTCCACCTCGCGCTCCTCGGCCTCCGGGATCGAATCGATGAGCAGCGTCGCGCCGGCGCGGATCTCGGCGACGCCCTGTTGCACCCGGATCGTTCGCAGCGTGAGCCCCGTGTTCATGTTCCCGTCGAATCCGAGGTAGCCGATCGCGCCGCCGTACCAGGCGCGCGGCGAGCGCTCGTGCTCCTCGATGAAGCGCATCGCCCAGACCTTGGGCGCGCCGGTGACCGTCACCGCCCACGCGTGCGTGAGGAACGCGTCGATCGCGTCGAAGCCGTCCCGCAGGATCCCCTCGACGTGATCGACGGTGTGGATGACGCGCGAGTACATCTCGATCTGGCGGCGCCCGATGACCCGGACGCTGCCCGGCACGCAGATACGCGACTTGTCGTTGCGATCCACGTCGGTGCACATCGTCAGCTCGGCCTCGTCCTTCTCGGAGTTGAGCAGCTCGAGGATGTTCTCGGCATCGCCCATGACGTCGCGCCCGCGCGCGATCGTGCCTGAGATGGGACAGGTCTCCACGCGCGTGCCTTCGACGCGGACGTACATCTCCGGCGACGCGCTCACCAGGTACTCCGACTCCCCCAGGTTCATGAGCGCGCCGTAGGGCGCGGGGTTGCGCTCGCGCAGCCGGCGGAACACGGCGGACGGCGACGCCAGGCACGGCTCGAAGAAGATCCGCCCGGGCACGACCTCGAACAGGTCGCCGCGTCGGAACGCCTCCTTTGCGAGCCGCACCGTATCCGCGAACTCCCCGTCGGCGTGATCGCTGCGCCGGTCCACGGCCGGCCGCCCGACATACGGCGCGCGCGCGCCGTCGCGTGCGAGGCCCTGCGTGCTACGCCCGTCGACCTCGAACTCGTAGTCCTGGCGGCGCGCGACGCCGCGGGTGTGGTCGACGATGACGAGGCGGTCCGGGACGAACAGGACGAGGTCGCGCTTGCTCTCGGGACGCGCGAGCCGGTACGCGATCGGCTCGAACTGGAACGCCAGGTCGTACCCGAACGCACCGTACAAGCCGAGATGCGTCTCCTCCGCGCTGTAGAAGAGGTCGATGAGCGCGCGCACGACGGAGAACACCGAGCGCTGCTTCGAGCGATCCTCCTCGGCGAACCGGCGATCCGGCGGACGGATCGTCCCCTCCAGTCGATCGTCCGACGTCTCGAGCGACGCGACGGCATCGAGCGACGCGAGCGCGCGCCTCGCGGCGGGGAGGAGCACGCGACCGCGCAGGTTGAGCGCCTCCAGCGTGAACGCGCGATCGCGGCAGGTGAGCTGCAGCGGCGGGTCGACGAATCCGATGTCCCAGCGCGTGTAGCGGCCCGGGTACTCGTAGCTCGAGGCCAGCAGGACTCCGCGACGCTCGTCGAGCGCCTCGATGATCGGGTCGATCGCTCCGGCGACGGGCAGGCCCGTCGTCTCGCGCCGCACCGCGATGCCGCCGCGCGTGCGGTACTCGAGCGTCTGATGCTCGCTCGTCGCGATCACTGTCACCCCGGCACCTCCAACAAAACAAAGACCCTCGCCCGATCACGGGACGAGGGCTCGTGGTGCCACCCGATCTCGCCGGCGGATCGCTCCGCCGGCCTCTACCTCCACTCTGATGACCTCGCGCCCGGCCTTGCCGGCCGCGTTCGTGTCGCAGTGAACGGAGTGCCCTTCGATAACGGAGGGCTTCCGGCCCCGGCTAGTCCTTGCGTTTCGCCGAGGCATCTCGCGGGATCCATTCGCGTCGCGTTCGCCGTCCCGGTTCTCACCTGCTCCGGTTCGCTTTCCGGCCCGCGCGACCTACTCGTTCCCGCTCGAACGACGCTCAGCGCATCCTAGCGAAACGGCCCATTTTCGGCCACTGACGCGCCCACCTTCGGTGGCACAAGCCCGCTCCGTACAGTGAATTCATGAAGAGTTTTCGAGCGCCTGGTCGGCCCCTCGGACCCATGGCAGTGCGGTCCACGCTCCGCGGCTACACGCCCGAGAAGGTGCGTGAGACCCTCCGTGGCCTGCCCACCGCGACCGGTTACCGCGTCGAGGTCAAGCCACTGCGTTACCGGACCAGCCCTCACCTGCAGGCCTTCACGTACTGGGACGAGCCCGACATGGTCATCCAGGTGCCCGAGCCCTTCCGGCCGTTCCGGGAGCTGGTGGACCTCGGTTCGCTGGGCTCACCGATCCTCTACTTCCGCACCCGGCGCGAGGTCATCCGCTTCCTGTATCTACACGAGTTCTGCCATTGGTGGCTCTACCTCACGCACGGCTGGGGCTCCGCGGCGGAGATCGCTTGCGATAGGTACGCGTACGCCAACTATCGGAGGCGCGGCCCGGTCCGTCCTCCGACGATCCGCTATCCAGGACAGCGCGCCGCCTAGAACCGAACGGAGCGCCCCTAGAGCCGGTCGAGCGAGACCGACGGTAGCTGCAGCGGCAGCGGGACCAGCAGGTTGTGCCGCGCGACCAGCCCGTTCAGCTCCACCAGCGCGTCCTCGATCTCGGCGCGGACGCGCTCGTCGCGCTCGCGGGTCAGACGCGCCGACTCGACGATGCGATCGGCGGGCAGCTTTCGCAGCAGCTGCGCGCGAGCCTCGATCCACTCGCGGTGCGCGCGAAGGCGGCGCGCGATCCGCTCTCGCCACGCGGCGATGTCTTTCCGGAGCTCCGCCCACTCCGGGACCGCGTTCGCGCCGCGCATGAGATGGCGCGCGGCCCAAGCCACGCCGGCCTCGGCGTCCTGGTCGCGCGACAGCGGTGCGCCTTCGCCGGGGAGGTCGGAAAGCTCGCCCATCTCCGAGAGCTCCCGCAGCTGGTCGTCGATCCGGCGCTCGATGCGCCGCAGCTTGGGAGCGCTCAGCTCGTCCGTGTCGTGAGTATCAGGTGAGACGCGCGCGGACGATACCCTCGGGTCCGACGGCCACCGCGGTCGGCACGAGCGCGACGCCGTACTTTCGTGCCAGCTCGGGCCGGCGCGAGACGTCGACCGTGACGACGTGCCGGCCGGCGGCGACGAGCTCGCTCTCGAGCGTCCGGCAGTCGGTGCACAGCGGGTGCGTGAACTGCACGACGACCTCACCGTCGCGTGCTGAGGCGCCGAGCTCGGCGAGATCGACGCGCTCGATCGCCCCGGGCCGGATGCCGCGGACGCGCGCCGCGATGCGGTACATCTCGCAGCCGACGCAGAGTCCCGTGATCGCGGCGAGCAGCGCGAGCGCCGCGACGATGAGCCCGAGCGTCCACCCCAGCGCGGCGAAGCCGAGCGCGTGGGCGAGCGTCGCCGCGCCCAGGAATGCCACTCCGACCATGTTCGCGAACCGCGGCGGGCGGCTGTCCTCGATGGGACCCTCGCCGAAGCGAGGTTGCAGCACCTCGAAGTACAGGAGGCATGGGAGGCAGTAGCGGCGTCCGAAGGTCAGTCCGATCGCGAGCTGTGCCGCGAGCAGGCCGAGGATCGGCCACCATCCGGTGAGGAACGCGACGAGTGACAGCGTCCCGACGATCGCCTGATTCGTACGCGGCGCGCGCGCGTCGATCACGTCGGTATCGCGCCAGGGATCGGCGGTGCGCGTCATACCGCTACCTCCACGAGCTCGGCGCGGGCGCGAGCGATCAGCCACCGAGCGAAGCGCGCGTGCGGGTCGAAACCGACGAGCGCCGGCGCGTCGGTGACGAAGTTCGACAGCGCGTTGATGTCGTAGACGTACGGAAGGCCATCGCGCGCGGAGATCAGATACTCCACGCCACCGACGTCGAGCCCGCCCGACCGGCCGATCCGCAGGACGTCGTCAACGATCGATCGCGGCGCGTCGAACGCCTCGATCCGCAGCGCCTTCTTCGCCGGCGCGTCGACGACGCAGTTGTCGAAGTCCCGCGCGTCGGGCACCTGGCAGATATCCGCCGGGCAGAGGTTGAAGTCCTGCGCGCGGTCGTTCGCGATCTTGATCGCGTACAGGTACTCGCCATCGAGGAACTCGACGCGACGGATCGTGCCGTCCTCGGTCTCGTGGAACTCCTGGACGAGGCCGGAGCCGTCGGGGCCGAGATCGATCTCGCCGATCCCGGCGACGAGGGCATCGATCGAATCGAAGCGGCGCATGAGAGCGCCCGAGCCTCCGACGTTCGGCTTGACGATCACCGGGAACTCGAGGCCATGCGCCGCGTCGACCACCTGCGCGGGCGCGGCGATCGATCGTGCGCGAGGCGCTCGGATGCCGAGTCGTCGCAGCAGGAGCAGCTGCCCCGCCTTGGAGGTCTCGAGCGCGAACGCCCGGCTGCCGTTAACGACAGGCACACCGTTCTGTTCCAGGAACGGCAGGAGCTCGCGCGTCACCGAGATGCTCGCGGCGTGTCCGCGTAGGTAGGAGGACGGTGAGATCTTGTTCACGGCCAGCGACCAGTCGGGGGCCGGTCCGGCGGGATCGAAGCTGAGGTCGTTCGCGAACACGCGCTCGTAGGCCGCGCCCTCTGCGTCGAGCGCCTCGAAGAGCGGGGCCATCCACGCCTCGTTCTCGAACAGGACCGCGATGGGTCGCATCGATCTGCCCTCCCCCTGAATTCCGAGCGTAGTCCTCGGAAATGGGCAACGGCCAGCCCATCACGCGAATTCCGTGCACGTTGTCCAGCCTCGCCCGATGGTCCGCCTCGGTTGCTCGGCTAACCTGCGCCGAGTGCCCGGACCGCTCGATTTCGGCCCCTTCCTCGCGCTGAGTGACGCCGCGCGGGCCGATCTCCTTCGGTCGGCGACGAAGGCACGCTTCAGCACCGGAGCGACCGTCATCGCCGAAGGCGAGCCCGCCGACGACGCGTATGCGGTCATCGCCGGGCGCCTGCGGGTGACGCAGGGCGCACCTGCGCAGACGATCTCCACGCCGTCGGCGCCGGTCCTGGTGGGCGAGATCGCGGTGCTCTCCGGCGGGCCGCGCACCGCCACGGTCAGGGCGATCACCCAGGTGCGCGCGTACCGGCTTCCGGCGGAGGCGATCCGCGCCGCCTGCGGGCGCGAGCCCGAGTTCGCTCGCGAGCTGACGGCGTTCAGCGCGCTGCGCGCGAGCAACAACTTCCTGCGCCGCTCGAGCCCGTTCGCGGATCTGCCCGCGTCGGCGATCGAGGCGCTCGCCGCGAAGCTGACGAGCGTGAGCTTCGCGCCGGGTGAGGTGCTGATACGCGAGGGCGAGCGCGGCGATGACGCCTACCTCATCCGTGACGGCGAGGCCGAGGTCGTGCGGGGAGAGCGCACGGTCGCGACGATCGGACCGGGAGCCTTCGTCGGTGAGGTCTCCGCGCTCACGGGCTCGGCGCGCAACGCGACGCTTCGCGCGAAGAGCGCGCTCTCGGCATTCCGCGTGGCCGGCGATGACGTGCGGCCGATCGTGAAGAAGCACGCCGACCTCGTCGCGCGCCTCGAAGGCACGATGCAGTCACGTCACATACCCCGGCGGGGCGCAGCGGCCACGATCTCGAGCGCTCCCGACGACCCCAGTGCCGTGATCCTCCGAGACGACCAGAGCGGCTCGTACCTTCGACTGGGGCCCGAGGCGCTCGCGATCTACGAGGACATCGACGGCGAGCACTCGCTGCGCGATCTGGCGCTGCGCCATTTCCAGCGCACCGGTGCTCTGGATCCGGAAGGTGTCTTCGCGACCGTCGCGACGCTGCAGGCGGCCGGCCTGGTGACCGCGCCGCGGATCGCGAGCGACGAGCCGGACGGGCGGCTGCTTCGCGTCGCCGACGTCGTGCTCGCACCACGGGCCGAGCTGCGCGACGCGGACCGCGTCGCGTCGGTGCTGTACCGCGTCTTCCGCTGGGCTTTCACGCCCGCGGGAGCCGTCGGAGCCGTCGCGCTGGGCGTGCTCGGCGTGGCCGGGCTTTTCGCCGTCTTCCGTCAAGCCTCGCCGACGGACTTCGGACTGGGCGGGCTGCTGGTCGCGTTCGTCGGACTGCTGCTCGCCGGCGTCGGCCACGAGACCGCTCACGCGCTCGCGGCGAAGGCCGAAGGGCGCCATGTCGGCCGCGCGGGGATCGGGCTGCTGTGGTTCACGCCGGTGGTCTATGTCGATACATCGGATGCGTGGCTCATCCCCCGCTACCGACGGATACGCGTGAACGCGGCCGGTCCGCTCTTCAACTTCGCGTTCGCGGGATTCTGGGGCGTCGTCGCCGCGCTCTCGAGCGGCGCCACTCAGGATCTGGCCGTGTGGCTCGCCGCGGCGAATCTGATCAGCGTCGTCTTCAATCTCTCGCCGCTGCTCGAGTTCGACGGCTACTACGTGCTGGAGGACCTCGCCAACGTGAACTCGCTACGGCGCAAGTCGCTTCGTTTCGTCTTCCGGGAGCTCGTCGCGCGCCCTCGCCGCCCGGCGAATCGCCTGGAGATCGGGTTCGTCGCGTACGCGCTCAGCGCTTTGGGCTACGTCCTCGCGGTCACGGCGCTCGTGCTCGCGGGCGTGCCGCGGCTGGTCGATGGGATCCTCGGGGCACGTGTCGACGGCACGGTGCTGACGGTCGTCGGAGCAGGGCTGGCTCTCGTCATGACCGGGCTGCTGATCGGTCCGTTCGTGGGCGAGGTGCTGGCGGCACGCGCGTCAGCGGCCGATACGAGCGCCTAGCGCTTCCGGGACGGAGGTCGCATGAGCGGCGTCGAGGTCTTGGCGGCCATCACCGAGGACAGATCGCTCTTGGACATCCGGTCCTCGAGGCGCTCGGCGTGGACCGAGCCGGCCTTGAACGCGGCCCGCTCATCGTCGCTTAGGTCGTAGCCGGCGAGCGCGCTGGCGGGATCCTTCGCGAGCTGGGCGCGGAAGACAGCGTCATTGATCGCGCGCTCGATGACGCTGTCCAGCACCTGCTGACTCAGGGCCTGCCTCCCACCCTCAACGATGCGGTCGCGCGCGGAGTGTACCGCGGTCCCTTCGGCGAGAGCACGCTCTCGAAGAGAACGATGTGGTCCGCGCGGAAGGGCATCGGCGGTACGTCGAGTCTGCGCACTGTTTCGTTGATCGTCCGCGCGTCGAGCGCGTCCGCACCTTCGCGCACGCGCGCGATGGTGACATGCGCTTGCAGTGGCTTCGCGTCGAACGCGAGCCCGCGTGCCTCGAGCTCCACCCGGACGCGAGCGCCCACGGCGCGGATCTGGTCCGCTCCCTGCGCGGCACCGATCCAGACCGTGTGCGGCCGGCCGCGCTCGGGGAACCGACCGGCCTGCTCGAGCGAAACGTCGAACGCCGGGGTGTCCCGCACCACCTCGACCGCCGCGATCGCGTCGTGCAGGAGCTCCGGCGGCGTCGCGCCCAGGAACGCGAGGGTGATGTGCATCAGCTCGGGCTGGACCGGCCGCAGGATCCGCAGCTCGGGAAGGAGTCGGGAGGCTGCCTCAGCGATCGCCGCGGGCAGCGGGAGGGCGACGAACAGCCGCACGCGCGAACACTAGATGCCGGCGGCTTGCACTCCGTCCGCGACGAGCAGCATCAGGAAGAGCAGCGCGAGGATGCAGGTCAGGAACGCGAGTCCGGCGACGCGCAGGCGCTCGCTGCGCGCGATCTGGTTTCCGGCTCGATGAAGTTCACCCATGCGCCACCGTAACTAAGCAAGCAGCGTGCCGCTCGTTATGAGGGGCGAGCGCGTTGTCCCGTCGTTACGCCGGCGTTGGTGCCGTGGCCGGTCCCTTCGCCTTTTCGGACTTCTCGCGCTTCTGCTCGCTAGCCGGCGCTCCGGGCGGTGTCGTGTCCGGACCGCCGGTGGCCGCCGCGACGGGCATTCCCTCGCCGGGCTCCTTGAAGAGCGCCTCGAATTCGTCGCTCTCGAGCGTCTCCTGCTGGATGAGCTTGCTCACGACGAGATCGAGCTTGTCGCGGTTCTGGGTCAGCACCTCGTACGCGCGCTGGCGCGCCCGCTCGACGATGTCGTGCACCTCGGAGTCGATGATCTTCGCGATCTCCTCCGAGTAGTTGCGCTCCTCCTGGATCTGCCGGCCAAGGAAGATGAGCTCGTCGCTCCGACCGTACTGCAGCGGGCCGAGCTTCTCGCTCATGCCGAACTTGGTGACCATCTGGCGTGCCATGTCGGACGCCTTCTCGATATCGTTGCTCGCGCCGGTCGTCGCGTCGCCGCCGAGGTGGAGCTGTTCGGCGACCCAGCCGCCCAAGGCGGCCGCGATGTCGTCCTCGAACTCCCTCTTCGTCCGCATGTAGCGGTCTTCCTGCGGGAGCGACCAGGTCGTGCCCATGGCCATGCCGCGGGCGACGATGGAGATCTTGTGCACCGGATTGGTGTGCTTGAGCAGCTTGAAGCAGAGGGCGTGGCCGGCCTCGTGGTAGGCCACGATCCACTTCTCCTTCTCGGTGATGACGCGCGAGCGGCGCTCGGGACCGAGCGCGACCTTCTCGAGGGCCTCCTCGAAGTCGGTCTGGCCGATCGTCTTCTGGTTGCGGCGCGCCGCAAGGATCGCGGCCTCGTTCACGACGTTGGCCAGATCCGCGCCCGAGAAGCCGGGCGAGATCTGGGCGACCCGCAGGAGCTGGACGTTCTTGTCCAGCGGCTTGCCGCGAACGTGCACTTCGAGGATCGCCGTACGGCCCTTGATGTCGGGCCGGTCGAGCACGACTTGCCGGTCGAATCGGCCGGGCCGCAGGAGGGCCGGATCGAGCACGTCCGGACGGTTCGTGGCCGCGACGACGATGACGTTCGTGCCCGTGTCGAAGCCGTCCATCTCGACGAGGATCTGGTTGAGGGTCTGCTCGCGCTCGTCGTGCGAGCCGCCCAGGCCGGCGCCGCGCTGGCGGCCGACCGCATCGATCTCGTCGATGAACACGATGCAGGGAGCGTTGCGCTTGGCCTGGTCGAACAGGTCGCGCACGCGCGACGCGCCGACGCCCACGAACATCTCGACGAACTCGGAACCCGAGATCGAGAAGAACGGCACGCCGGCCTCACCCGCGACCGCGCGCGCGAGCATCGTCTTGCCGGTACCGGGCGGGCCGACGAGGAGGACGCCACGCGGAATGCGCGCCCCCAGGCTCGAGAACTTCTCGGGGTACTTCAGGAACTCGACGACTTCGGTGAGCTCCTGCTTCGCCTCCTCGACGCCCGCGACGTCCTCGAACGTGACGGTCGGCTTGTTGCCGATGAACATGCGGGCGCGGCTCTTGCCGAACGACAGGGCCTGGTTATTGGTGCCCTGTGCCTGTCTCATCATGTAGAAGAAGAAGCCACCGATCAGCACGACCGGCAGCAAGCTCAGGAAGAGCGAGCCGACGAAGCCGAGGGTGGCGCTCTGCTCCTCGAACTTCAGCGCGACCTGGCGCTGCGGATTGGCGGTGTTGTAGTCAAGCACCGCCTTGGTGAACTGGTCGTCACGCTCCGGAAGCGTCGTCTGCTTCTTCTCGCCGCCTCCCTGGAGCGTCAGGGTCGCCTTGTTGCCGACGATGGTGATGTCCTTCACCTTGCCGGCGTTGATGTCCTGGATCGCCTCGCTCATCGCGTATGTCTGGATCGCGGGCGTCTGTGACCGGTACGCGTACAGGAGAGCAAGCCCCATCACGACGAGGAGGAGCGTGAGGATGCCGTTCTTGAAGATCCGGTTATCTAGGTTCGTGGGCTGCCTCTCTTCTCGCCGTTCGGCGTCCTTGTGCCTGACCGCGACCGCAGCAGAGCGCTCGCTCTGTGACAACGATGCTACGCGCTGACGGTTACCCCCGTGAAGGTTATGTAGGTTCCTCCACGATCCGGCGCACTTCCAGCGCAACGCGGCCTTCTCGTGGCGCCGGCGTGAGATGCGGGATCCAGAGGACGTCCTCCCCGGTCGTTACCAGCGGCCACATGTCGCGCTGACGCGCCGGAACCTTCGCGTCCGTGAAGACGTCCTGCACCTTCCGCCCGCGCGGACCGGCCATACGATCTCCGGGGCGCCGCGAACGCACAGCGAGCTTGTCGGCGACATCCGTATCTACGTGCGCGATCTCCGTTTCGTTCCCTTCGACCTGGGCATCGAGTCCGATCCGCCACCCGTACCACTCGACGACCTGTCCTCGAGCGAGCGCGACAGGGCCGTCGACGCGCGCCGGCGTTTCCACGTCGGTCCGCAGGCGACCGTACTCGCGCACGACACGCCCGCCCGGCAGGTCGAGCGCTTTCGAACCGCATGCATCGCTTGCCAGCCCGCCGAGCGCCGCGCGGTGGCGAGCGCCCAACGTCCGACCGGTGCGCTCGCGCCACCAGAGCGCGAGGGCACGCTCGCGTGCGCTGACAACGGTCGGCAGCCGATCCAGCAGGAGGGCATCGCCGTCCGTCGCTTCCGTCAGCACCTGATCGGCGCGGTCGTGATCGTCGTCGGCGACGCTGGCCGCCGCCTCGGCCAGACGGGCGATCGCGTCCGTGACCTCCGGGTTCAGCTTCGCGAGCTCGGGGAGGACGCGATGGCGGACGCGATTGCGCGCGAAGCGCAGCGCACGGTTCGTCGGGTCCTCACGCGGCTTGATCTTCGCGGCACGGCAGGTCGCCGCCGTGTCGGCGCGCCTGAGTGGAAGGAGGGGCCGCACGATCCCGTCGCGCTCCGGTCGCATACCCGAGAGCCCCGCGAGCCCGGCGCCACGCGCGATGTGCAGGAGCACCGTCTCCGCCTGGTCGTCCTTCGTATGTCCGGTCGCGATGGCCGTCGCCCCGACCGCAGCCGCCACGCGGCGAAGGAACTCGTAGCGGGCGCGCCGCGCGTCGTCCTCGTTCCGCGGCGCACCGTCCGCGCGACCGATGCGGAGAGTCGCCTCGATGTGATTCGCCAGATCCCCGACGAACTTCGCGTCGGCCGCGGCCGCGCGCGGTCGCGCGCGGTGATCGAAGTGCGCGACGTGAAGGTCCAGACCGAACTCTTGACGCAGCTCGGCGAGGATCAGCGCGAGCGCGGTGGAGTCGGTGCCGCCGGAGACCGCCACGACGAGCGGTCCGGGGCGGAGAAGCTCGTACTGGCGCGCGTAGTCACGGACCTTCGCGACGATCGTGCGTGGCGCGGAAGATGCCACCGGTGGCTGGGGGCGGACTTGAACCGCCGACCCAGGGCTTATGAGTCCCTTGCTCTACCGACTGAGCTACCCAGCCGAGCGCTCCGAGATGCTCATTGTATCGGTGCGTCCGGCTGCTCACGAGCGATGCGTAAACGGAACTTTGCCTCGGTGAGCATGTGCTTCGCGGCGTTGCGGCTGCGACACGCCGGGATGAAGTTGTCGATCGTGCTCGCGCAATGGGACAGCGAGCCACCGATACGCTCGCTATGGGAGGAGGCAAACGTGATCGACCAGCGTTCGATCTGTGCCACCTGCGGACACACCCACGACTGGCACGACCCCGCCAGCCCGCGGCAGCGGCTGCGGTCCGATCTAGGCATCGAGCGACCCTGTTACCGGGAGATCGGCGGCGCAGCCTGCCGCTGCGGCGGGTTCCGTGATTCGGGCGAGGTCGCGGTTCCCGGCACGGCGACGCCGCTCGGTCGCTCCGCGGCGCCGACCGAGGCGCGCCTCGTGCGCAATGCCGCGCTCACGATCCTGCTCGTCCTGATGGGGCTCGCGCTCCTTTACGCCTATCGCTCGCAGACGCCCGCACTCGCGACGATCTCCACGTCACAGGCGGTCTCGGAGATCCAAAGCGGTCAGGTTCGGCGGGTGACGGTCCAAGCGGATCTGGCAACGCTCGAGCTCAAGTCCGGAGAGAGGCAGCAGACGCGACTGCCTGCGCAGAGCGATCTCATGACGAGGACGGTCCTCGACTACAACACCGCACATCCGGGCGACCAGATCGAGCTGCGCTACGAGTCGGAGACCACCGGCCTGAGCACCATCGCCAGCGTCCTTCTAAGTCTGCTCCCGGTCATCTTGATCGGCGGGTTCTTCTACCTGATGTGGCAACGGGCCGCTCGACGCTGACGCCGTCGACGCGCGCTCGGCCGCGAGGCGGGCGCGGAATTCGGATTCGGTGAGCAGGTGCTGGCGTGCGTTGCACGGTCGGCACGCCGGCAGGATGTTGTCGATCAAGTTCGTGCCGCCTCTCGCAAGTGGCACGCGATGATCAGCCTCCAACGGTCCGGATCCGCCGCAGTACGCACATCGGCCGTCGTATTGGGCGACTAGATCCAGCCATTCCCGCGGCGAGAAATGACCCTCCGCCGCGCGTCTTCGGGCGCGGTAGTTGTGCGATCTTGCGAGACCAACTTCGGGATGGGCTCGGTGATACGCGGCGCTTTGCCTTAGACGCTCCTCGCGGTGGCGCGCGTAGTAGTCGCGTACGTCCGCGCTGTGCTCGGCAGGATGCGCGGCTCGCCAGCGTCTCATCGCTTCGCGTGCTTTCTCAGCGTTGCGGCGAATCCACGACCGGCCGTACGCCCGGCGTTTTTCAGGATTCGCGTACGGCATCGCTTTGCTCACGCATGCCTGCTTCTTTGGCGGTCGGCCGATGTCGTTGCAATAGGGCTGCAATGCGGAAAAGAAAAAGGACCTCGTCGAGGCCCTCTGTTGCGGGGGGACGATTCGAACGTCCGGCCTTCGGGTTATGAGCCCGACGAGCTACCGCTGCTCCACCCCGCGACGATCATTCTAACGCGCAATCGCGTGATCAGCGAGCACCGAAGAACAACGCGACCCATCGCGCGATCCTGCTCGGTTGCCCGTTGAGCGCGCTCTTTGCGCCGCCGCTCGATCCATCGCGCTCCACGGCGATGAGCGCCTCACCCGGTTTCACGAATCCAAGGTTCTTGGCCTTCTCCGAGATGTACTCCGGCGTTTGCTTCTCCGCGGCCGATGCCTGAAGCTGCCCCCCCCGCGCCTGTTCGCTCGCGATCTCGCCCTGGAGCGAGGTGATCGTCCGACCCAGGGCGTTCTCCTGCGCGGTCACGCCGGTGAAGGCCGCGGCGCACACCAGCCCGAGGCCGAGGACCCCGGCCGCGGTGAGCGAACGCATCGAGCGCTTGGGCCGGCGAGGTCGGACCCGGACTCTTCTCACACGCTTCATACGCGCATCATGCGCCAGCAGCGCCCGTAAATGGAAGCGCCGGGATCGGAAACGGAAGCGCCGGGACCGCGAGGCCCGCGGCGCGGCCCGCGCACCAGCCGACGATCCCGAGGGCGTGCACCCCGGCCAGCCAGTCGCGCAGCTCGCGAATGAACGCCGCGGCGACCACCGTCCGTTCGGGGCCCCAGATGATCGCGGCGTCGTTCCGCGTCGCCTCGAGCGTCCCGGTCTTGTTCGCGACCTGACCGCCGCGCGGGAGATAGCGGCGGAGCATCGCGTCGTCCTGACAGCGCCTGAGGATCGCGAGCACCGCGTCGGAGGTCGCGCGGTCGACGCACTCCCCACGCAGCAGTCGCTCGAGGAGCGCGACCATCTCCGATGGCGTCGCGACGTTGTCGAGGCCGCGGCGCTTGGCCTCTTCGTCGAACATGAGCTGCTGCAGTTTCGTGTGCGAGCAGCCCCACTCCGTCAGCCGCTCCGCGATCCGCGGGATACCGATCCGCTCGATGAGCCGGTTCGTCGCGATGTTGTCGGACACCGCGATCGCGAGCATCGCCAGATCACGCAGGGACACATCCGGCACGTCGACGAGATCGCCGAGCATGCCGGTGCCGCCGACCTTCGCACCCACCGGCACCCGCTCCTCGAGATCGATCCGGCCCTCCGCGGCATCGGCGTAGAGGGCCATGACCAGCGGCACCTTGATCACGGATGCCGCCGGGAACACATCGTCCGCGCCGTACGTAAAA
>DASWDY010000141.1:0-5809 GCA_036395035.1 Candidatus Limnocylindria bacterium | reverse complement strand
CACGCGCCGCGCGTGCGTCGAGATGTCGAAGAGGTACGCCGACTTCGACACGTGGTTCGGGATCGAGCAGGAGTACACGTTCTTCAAGGGCGCGCGCCCGCTCGGCTTCCCCGACAGCGGCGGCTTCCCCGCGCCGCAGGGGGGCTACTACTGCGGCGTCGGCGCCGACGAGGTGTTCGGCCGCGAGGTGGTCGAGTCGCACCTCGACCTCTGCCTGAAGGCGGGCCTGCGGATCTCCGGCATCAACGCCGAGGTCATGCCGGGCCAGTGGGAGTTCCAGGTGGGACCGCTGAACGCGCCGGCCATCGGTGACCAGCTCTGGCTCGCGCGCTGGCTGCTCTACCGCGCCGGCGAGCCGTTCGGCGTCTCCGCGACGCTGTACCCGAAGCCGGTGCGCGGCGACTGGAACGGCGCCGGCGCGCACACGAACTTCTCGACGCGGCAGATGCGCGAGGGCTACGAGCCGATCATGGCCGCGATCGAGGCGCTGAAGGGCAGGCACGACCTGCACATCGCCAACTACGGATTCGGCATCGAGGAGCGCCTCACCGGGCTCCACGAGACCGCCTCGTACAAGGAGTTCACCTTCGGGGTGTCGCACCGCGGCGCGTCGGTCCGTATCCCGTGGCAGGTCGCGAAGGACAAGAAGGGCTACCTCGAGGACCGGCGGCCCAACGCGAACATGGACCCGTACGTCGTGTCGCGCCTGATCATCGAGGGTGTGTGCGGCGCGGCGTCAGGCGCCGCGAGCAAGCCGCGCGAGATGGCGGCGGCGACCGCCTAGCTATACCAGGGCGACAGAGGGACTGAGGGCCGCGACCGCGATCCGCGCCAGCGATGGCAGGAGCGGTCGCGGCCCGATCTCTTTCCGGGGGTCGTAGCCGCAGACCTCCACGCCGCGCACCTTCGCGACGCTCGCGAGGGCCGTCAGCACATCGCAGAGCGCGTGGATCGATGGACCGCCCGCGACCGGGAAGTCCACCGCGCCGATCTCCGACGGATCGACCACGTCGACGTCGACGTGCACCCAGATCGGCCGCTTGCGCGCGAACGCGAGGAGACCGGGCGCGTCGGCGCGCTGCGGATCGAACCGGATCTGGCGCACCTTCGATGCGACGAGGTTCCCGGCCTCGCCTGGATCGAGGTCCCGAGCGCCGACGAGCGCGACGTGATCCTCCGCGATCGAGCGTGCCCCGGGCCAGAGGAGCGGTGCGAGCTTCTTCCCGCACGTGTGCGCGAGGCACATGCCACCGACGAAATGGGACGGCGTCGTCGCGAGCGTGTTGAAGTCGCCATGCGCGTCGAAGTACACGAGCGCGAGATCGGGCTCGACCGCGAGCGCTCCCGGGATCGCGCCCGCCACGACCGTGCACTCCCCGCCGACGATGAGAGGGCGCGCGCCCTCGTGGAGCGAGGCCGCGACCGCGTCCGCGAGCGTCCGGCACGACTCGCGCGCCGCGGTCAGGTAGCGATCCCGCGGCAGGAACGGGATGCGCACGCGCTTCGCGGGGCGCAGGATCGCGGCGACCTCGGGCGCGAGGACCGACGGCGCTTCCGCCATACCGAGATAGCGCTGCTCGGTGATGATCCCTGCTTCGAGCAGGTGCACCGGCGTGGACACCAGGCGCATCGTATGCGTGTGCGTCCGGGCCGGATAGCGGTCGGGCTCCTTCCGTATGCGCTCGCCGCGACGGCGGTCGTCGTCGCGAGCGCCATCGCGATCGGCGGCACGATCCGCGCGCGGCCGGTCCCGGACGCCGATGCCGGCGCCGTCGCGCCGCTGCCGACGCCCGCCACACGCCAGCTCGGTCTGTCCGACGCGCGCATGGCGTACTGGCGTCAGAACGCGGCTGGGTCGTTCGAGCTTTGGGTAGGTGATCTGGATGGCGGGCGCCGCTGGCCCGTCGCGACGGCGAGCGGCGACGCGGACCTCGGGCTCACGCGCTGGTCCCCCGAAGGCAGCGCCGTCGCCTACCGCACCGGCAACGCGACGATCGGCGTCCTCCGCCTTGACGGCGCGCCCGCGACCCTGGCGATGCCGCTCGAGCTGCGACGCGCCGCGTGGAAGGTCGTGTCGTTCGAGTGGTCGCCCGACGCGAAGCGCATAGCTGCCACGTTCCGCGCAGGCAACGGTCTCTCGAACGAGAGTGACGTGTACGTCGCAGAGGCGCGCGCGAACGCGGCGTGGGAGCGCGTCACGACGCTCGGCGACGCGTACGCGGGAACGTGGCTCGATGCCGACCGCCTCTTCGTCGAGACCGCGAGCGGGCTCGTGGGCGTCCTCGACCTCGGCACGAAGGAGCTCCGCCCCGTCACCGGTCTGCCCGCGACCTCCCCGCTCCTCGTCAGCGATGGGCGCGTGTATTTCACGGGCGGGCTGTCGGTGAACGCGGACGTGCTGACGCAGCCCGTCGGCGCGGGTTGGGTCTGGAGCGCGACCGTTGACGGGAACGACCTACGCAAGGAGACCGCCGTGGAGCACGGCCAGGCGCGGCTCTTCGGCATGCTCGCCGACGGTCGCGCCGTCATCGGCGTGCCCGGCGGCGTGTATCTCGCGTCGGACACGCTCGTCCCGCTCGTCTTCGTCGGTGCGGGCACGGTCCGCCGCGTGATCGTTCCCGACGACGGCAAGCGGCTGATCGGGATCACCGAGTCGCGGATCCTCCAGATCGACGCCGCGAAGGTGCCGCGCGATCTCCCCCTCGGCTCGCTCCCGCCGCCCGCCGCCGCCGCGACGATCCTCTCCGGCATCCGTGAGCCGGACGTCTGGACCGTGCGGAGGCCGGTGGCCGCGGTGCGAGGGGCTGTCGAGGTCACGAGCGCGCCGAAGGCGCGGCTCGCGTTCGTCCTCGGGCACGCGCTCTGGGAGCTGCAGCCCGATGGATCGGCGCGCGCGCTCGCGACGGAGCGCGGCGCGCTGCTCGGCCGTCCGGCGTGGTCGCCCGCCGGGGACCGCGTCGCGGTCCTGTTCAACGAGATCGGCGCGCGCGACCCGCTCGCGCTGATCGTTGGCCGCGCCGGCACGCAGCGGATCCGGCTCCCGAATGCCGCGCAGGCGCTGACGTGGTCGCCCGACGGCGCGGCCCTCACCGTCTGGGCTCCGACCGGGGCGCGGCTCGACCAGTGGACGACGCGGTCGATCGACCCGGCCAGCGGGCGCTCAGGGGAGATGATCGAGGGTCGCGCGGTCTGGGGCGGTGGCGGTCGTGTCGTGCTCAGCGACGGCGAGCTCGAGGTGACGACCGGGACCGCCGCGGCGTCCGCGCCCCGCGTCGGTCAGCGCATCGATCTCGTCAGCGGGTCGACCCGCCGGACGATCACCGACGCGCGGCGCCTCGCGTCCGCGGCGCTGCTGAAGAACGTCCCCGATGCGTCGCGCACGCCGCTGATCACGCAGATCCTGCCCTCGGCGGATCCGGAGTACGTCGCAGTGACGCTCTCGCGGCTCGGTCAGCAGGCCGGGACGACGCGCAGCCCGACGACCGTCGTCCTCCGGATCTCGGACGGCGAGCCCGTGAACGCGTTCTCGCTCGCCGTCGAGAACGGGCCGTTCGACATGGCCTGGTCGCCGGTCGGGCATCTCCTCGGATGGACCGCGAACGAGGGACCCGTCGGCGCGACGGCGCCGATGGCGATCGTCATGGACCCCGTTACCGGCTCGATCGTCCTCCGCGCCGGTGGGCGCTTCGCGGGATGGACCGCCGACGATCAGTGGGCGTACGTCGCGCGCGATCAGGGACTGTTCGCGCACCGGATCGACCGCGCGGACGACCCGGTCCGCGTCAGCCCGTTCGGCGTGCTCGTGACCGCGGCGAAGCCCTAGCCCGCGGCCGCGACCTCGAGGAGGTCCGTCAGCACGGCGTAGGCGACCTGCTCGATGTGCGGATCGTGCAGCTGCACGACGACCCGGCCCGCGAGATCGGTCTCGAGCTCGAGCGCCATCGACAGGCCGTCCACCGCGAACAGCGGATCGAGCGGATCGAGCCGCCGGGGCCCGAACGACGCCATCACCTTGCCGCCGTGCTGCGCGATCTCGATGAGCGGGCGCAGGCGCGCCCCCTCGTGCGCGACCCGTTCGGCGTCCCGCGACGTCGATCCGTCGACGATCTCGCGGCTCACGTCGTCGATCCCGATGCGCGCGCCCATCAGCACGTTCGCCAGGATCGTCGCCTTCGCCGCCGCGTCCCATCCCTCGAGGTCGCTCGTCGGGTCCGTCTCGGCGACACCGAGCCGCTGCGCCTCGGTGAGCGCGTCCTCGAACCGCACGCCGCGCGCGGCCGACGACAGGATGTGGTTCGTCGTGCTCGAGACGATCCCGCGGATCCGGCGGATCTCCGCCAGCGGAAGCGCGCTCCGCCGCAGGTCGAAGACGGGCAGGCAGTCCGCGACCGTCGCCTCGAAGCGCAGCATGCGCCCCGCCGCCGCCGCCAGCTCCGTGAGCTCGTCGTATCGGTGCGCGATCGGTCCCTTGTTCGCGGTGACGACGTGCTTCTTCGCGCGGAGCGCCTCCGCGATGTGGTCGTACGCGGGCTGGCCCGTCCGCGGATCGAGCGTCGTCAGCTCGACGAGCACGTCACCGGGCAGGTCGGCGATCGGGGGTCGGGGGTCCTTTGAGGGGAGATCCTTCGCGCTGAGCGCTTCAGAGAGATCGATGCCCTGCGCATCGACCCACCAGCCGTGATGCGCGGTGACGATGGAAACGACTTTGAAGGGGGCTTCAGCGGAGCGCGCTATCAGCAGCGCCGCGAGCGCCCGGCCCACGTTGCCGAAACCGACGAGATCCAGGCCGAGCGCTCTCATGCCTTTGGCCCTGTATCCCCTCTCAAAGTCGTACCTATCCGACACCTCTCGATGTCGTACCTATCCCACCCCGCGCAACGCGGCGTCGATCTCGGCGAGGCCGGCGCGGAGCTTCGCGACCGGGCCGCCGAAGCCGATGCGCAGGTGGCGCTCGGTGAGGAAGTGCGATCCGGGCACGATCATCGTGCCGCGCTCGCGGATGAGCGCGTCGACGAACGGCCACGAGTCGACGGCGTACGAGTACCCGAAGAAGCAGATGGCGCCGGCGCGGGGCCGCGTCCAGTGGAGCTTCCCGCCGTGCGCGGCGGCCCATCCCTCGAGGAGCGGCCACCGTTCGCAGAGGATCCGCCGCGTCCTCCCGAGGAGCTCCGCGCGATGGCGCAGCGCCGCCTCCGCCATGACCTCGGACAGGCTGGCGACCGCGATGGTCGTGTAGTCCTTCTGCGCCCAGGCGGCCTCGATCCGCTCGGCCGGGGCGACGATCCAGCCGATGCGCAGACCCGGGAGGCCGTAGGCCTTCGAGAGCCCGCCCGTCACGATCACGCGGTCGTATCGGTCCCAGGCCGTGGCGCTCTCGATCCCGTCGAGCTCCGCGCCGCGGTACACCTCGTCGGACAGGATCCACGCGCCGTGCTCCTGCGCGATCGCGACGACGGCGTCGAGCTCGGGGGCCGAGAGGATCTGCCCCGTCGGGTTGTTCGGCGTGCAGATGCAGATGAGCTTCGTCCGCGCCGTGACGGCCGCCCGCAGGCGATCGGGATCGAGCCGCCAGCCCTCGTCCTCGTGCAGCCAGACCTCGCGCACGTTCGCGCCGAGGCCGCGGGCGAGCCCGTGGACCTGCATGTAGTTCGGCAGGACGATGGCGACCTCGTCGCCGCGCTCGACGAGCGTCGTGAGCGCGAGGAAGTTCGCCTCGCTCG
Source organism: Candidatus Limnocylindria bacterium (assembly GCA_036395035.1). Lineage (GTDB taxonomy): Bacteria > Chloroflexota > Limnocylindria > P2-11E > P2-11E > JACPOT01. Next base: position 89 of record DASWDY010000141.1, on the reverse strand, counting down.
TCCCGCTCGTGATGAGGACCTGATCCGCCGTCGCATCTTCAGCGGCTGCGCCTTTCGGAGCGGCTGCGCCTTTCGTATGGATCGCGGCG
>DASWDY010000140.1:0-2566 GCA_036395035.1 Candidatus Limnocylindria bacterium | reverse complement strand
TTCTTCGGCGAGGGCCTCCGCGAGACGCTCGTGCTCTCCATCGCGTCGGTGGCGCTCTCGTTCGCCGTCGGCCTGCTGTTCGCGCTCGCCCGGCTGTCCACGCGGATCTGGATCCGTCTGCCGGCCATCCTCTACATCGAGACGATCCGCGCGCTGCCCGTCCTGCTGCTGATCGTGTACTTGCACATCAAGGGCACCACGATCTTCCGGCCGATCATGTCGCCGTTCTTCGGCGAGGACTTCGATCTGCCGCTCTTCTGGGCCGGCGTGCTCGGCCTCTCGCTGTACACGTCGGCGGTGCTCGCGGAGATCATCCGCGCCGGCATCCAGGCGCTCCCGCGCGGCCAGACCGAGGCGGCCTCCGCGCTCGGCCTGAGCTACGTGCAGTCGATGCGCTTCGTGATCCTGCCGCAGGCGCTGCGCCTGATGGTGCCGGCGATGATGGGCCAGCTCACCACCGTGATCAAGGACACTTCGCTCGTCTCGACGATCGGCGTATTCGAGCTCATCCGCCAGGGCCGCGTCATCTACACGCAGTACTTCAACCCGCTCGAGGTCTTCCTCTACGTCGCGGTCATCTACTTCGTGATCTGCTTCGCGCTCTCCCAAGCGTCGCGCCGCCTCGAGATCCGCGCGCCCCTCGAGGCGAAGATCAAGATCGAAGAGGTCCAGCTGCGCGACCAAGTCGCCTAGTCCCACGAACTACAGCCCCGCGAGAAGCTCTCCGTCGCGCTCGCCGCGAGCGAGCACGAACCACTCGCGCGCGAACATCCGCTCGGTGAAGTCTTCGGGCATCTTCTGCACCGTCCCGAGCTGCGTCGCGTGCGCCGCGACGGCCGCCTTCTTCCGCTCGATCCACGGGGTCACGTCGAGGGCCGCATCGATCTCGCTGTCGTCCACCGCCCGCTCGATCTGCATCGCGTCCGCCAGCCCCCACTGCACGCCCGCGGCGTCCGCCGCGCGCCGGAACTCGCGCAGCACGCTCTTCGGCAGCGCGACGTAGTACAGGCGCGGCACGCGGTGCGGCGACCCGGCCCCGGGCCACCGCGACGGATCCGCGGCGGCCTCGACCGCCGCCGTCGCGCGTTCGCTGATCGTGACGTGGTCGGGGTGGCCGTAGATCCCGCCGGGCTCGAACGTGACGAGAACGTCCGGTCGGACGTCGCGGATCACGCCGACGAGCTGGCCGACGACGACATCGGGGTCCGCGTTCAGCAGCGCCGCGGGGTGCTCGTTCTCGGGCGTCCCGGCCATGCCGGAATCGCGGTGGCCGAGGAAGCGCACATCGGTGACGCCGAGCGCGCGCGCCGCGCCGCGCAGCTCGCGCTCGCGCACCTCGCCGAGCGTCTCAGCCGTGGCGAGCGACGGGTCGGCGATCTCGCCGGCCTCGCCGCGCGTCGCGCACACGATGACCACGCGGTGGCCCTCGTCCACCGCGCGCGCCATCACGCCGCCGACGCCGAACGTCTCGTCGTCGGGATGCGCGAGCGCGACGAGGAGCGTGCGCACGGGTGGCTAGCCTAGCCGCCGCTCCACGGCCTCACGCGTCGCGAGCGCGGTGATGCCGGCACCCTCGAGGCCGAACGACGCGACGGCGTTCGCGAAGCGGCAGGCATCGGCGAGCGTGCGGCCTTCGCCGAGCGCGATCGCGAGGCCGGCCGCGAACGTGTCCCCCGCCCCCGTCGTGTCCACCATGCGCGCCGCGGGATACGCGGGAAGCTCGTCCATCGGATGACCGTCCTCGTAGATCCGGCAGCCGCGCTCCGCGAGCGTGAGGATCACGGGCGCGACGGTCGACCACCGCTCGACGAGGGTCGTGTCGCCGGCGACGTCCTCGTCGCTCAGGACGACGGCCGCGAGCGCTCGGATGTCGTCCTCCGCGTGGTCCCACGTCGTCGGACGCACCGTCCCGTCGGCGTCCCACATGCGGAGCATCCCCTGCGCGGCGAGGACGGGGACGCGCGCGGCCTCGCCGAGGAGCAGGTCATCCGAGAGCTCGCGCGCGATGGATCCGAATACGAGCGCGTCCGCCGAGCGCAGGTCCGCGGGGACGTCCGCGAACGAGATCGCCTTCGCCCGCGCCTTCAGGCGCAGGATCCGCCTGCCCGCCTCGTCCCAGCGGAAGACGAACGTCGTCGTCACCAGGGCGTCGAGCGCGCGGAGGTCTATCGCCAGGTCCGCGCACGTGCGGGCCAGCTCGTCTTTCTCGTGCGGACCGACGCGGGTGACGAGCGCGGTCGGGACGCCAAGGCGTGCGGCCGTCGCCGCGGCATACAGCGCGGTGCCGCCGAGGCGGTGCGCGCCGTCGGGGAACTCGTCGCGCGCGACGTGGCCGATGGCGAGGAACTTCACGGCGCGCAGTCTCACAGAGAGGCCGGCCCGGCGCCGCGTCGCGGAACCAGTGCTGCGCGGTCGTTGTACGGATGCTGTGCGCCGCGCCGCGCTGATCGCGCTCGTCCTCGTCGGCGGATGCGTCCTGCCGGCGGAGGTCGCGGTCCCGGGGCCGAGCGCGATGCCCGCGCCCGACGTGGCGACCGCCGGGCGCGCGTCCGACCAGGTCGTCCTG
>DASWDY010000139.1:0-4534 GCA_036395035.1 Candidatus Limnocylindria bacterium | reverse complement strand
GTCGCGCAGGATGCCCTCGACGTGGTCGACGGTGTGGATGACGCGCGAGTACATCTCGATCTGGCGGCGCCCGATGACGCGCACGCTCCCCGGTACGCAGATCCGCGACTTGTCGTTGCGGTCGACGTCCGTGCACATCGTCAGCTCGGAGGCGTCCTTCTCGGAGTTGAGGAGCTCGAGGATCGCCGCGGCGTCGCCCATCACGTCGCTGCCGCGCGCGATCGTGCCGGAGATCGGGCACGTCTCGACGCGCGATCCCTCGACGCGGACGTACATCTCGGGCGACGCGCTGACGAGATGCTCACCCGCCCCGAGGTTCATCAGCGCGCCGTACGGCGCGGGGTTCCGCTCGCGCAGACGGCGGAAGAGCTCCGACGGGTGCACGCGGCACGGCTCGAAGAACGTGCGGCCCGGGACGACCTCGAAGAGGTCGCCGCGCCGGAACGCCTCGTGCGCGAGGCGCACGGTCGCGGCGTACTCGCCCGGAGCGTGATCGCTCGTCCGCTCGACCCGGTCCGCGGTCCGGAAGGGCACGACCGGGCCCGTGCGCGGCAGGCCGCGCGTCGACGCGGTCCCGACCGCGAGGTCGTATTCGTGCCGGACCGCGACGCGGCGCGTGTGGTCGACGATCACGAGCTCGTCCGGGAGGAACAGCACCAGATCGCGCTTGTCGGCGGGACGCGGCAGGCGGTGCGGGATGGGCTCGAACTGGAACGCGAGGTCGTACGCGAACGCGCCGTACAGCCCGAGGTGCGGGTCGTCGGCCGAGTAGAAGAGGTCCACGAGCGCCCGCAGGAGCGAGAAGGCCGAGCGCTGCTTGCTGCGCTCCTCCTCGGAGAAGCGGCGCTCGGGCTCGCGGATCCGTCCCGCGACGCGGTGGGCCGAGACATCGACGTCGGCCGCGGCGTCGAGGACCCGGACGGCATCGGCGATCGCGGGGAGGAGCACGGCGCCACGCTCGTTCAGGGCGTCGACCGCGAACGACCGTTCGCGCGTGACCAGCTGGATGGGCGGGTCCACGAACCCGATGTCCCAGCGCGTGTAGCGGCCCGGGTACTCATAGCTCGACGCCAGGAGGACCCCGAGGTGCTCGTCGAGCGCGTCGACGATCGGCTCGATCGCCCCCGCGATGGGCAGAGCGGTCGTCAGCCGCTGCACCTCGACACCGCCGCGCGTGCGGTAGCGCAGTGACCGCTGGCCCGCCTCCGCGATGATCGCCATGTCGCACCACCTCCGGGAAAACAAAGACCCTCGCCCGATCTCGGGACGAGGGCTCGTGGTGCCACCCGAACTCGCCCGCGGCTCGCGCCACGGGCCTCTGCCGCTGCTGTCACAGCGCGCCCCTCGATAACGGAGGGCCTCCGGCCGTCCCTACTGGCCCTCGCGTTCGGGACGGCGTCTCGCGGGATCCATTCGCCTCGCCTCCGCCGTCCCCCTTCGCAGCTCCCGGGGTTCTCTGACCGGCTTCGGTCGGGCTACTCGCTCCCGCTCGAGCGACGTTCGTCCCGGATGGTATGACCGATCGGCCAGGCGGGGCAAGGCGCGGACGCCGTTTTCCGGCCGATTCCCGGCCGGTCCGACCGGCCAGGCGAGGAGCCCCCAGCCACCAGGAACGGACGCGCGAGGGCCGTCCGTAGAGTGGCTCTGTGGCCATCGTCCCAGCCCGGCAAGGCCCCGGTCGCCCTCTCGGACCCATGGCTGTGCGCTCGAGCCTGCCCAGCCACTCGGCCGAGAAGGTCCGCGACGTCCTGCGCGGCCTGCCGATGGCGACCGGCTACCGCCTCACGGTGAAGCCGCTCCGCTACAGGACCGGCCCGCATCTCCAGGCCTTCACGTTCTGGGACCGGCCCGAGATGGTCATCCAGGTCCCCGAGCCGTTCGTGCCCTTCGCCGAGGTCGTCGACCTCGGCTCGTGGGGCCGGCCGCTCGTCCGGTTCCGGGCGCGGCGCGAGGTCATCCGCTTCCTCTATCTCCACGAGTTCTGCCACTACTGGCTGTACCTCGTGCATGGCTGGGGCACGGCGGCGGAGGTCCAGTGCGACCGCTACGCCTTCTCCGGCTACCGGCGCAGGGGCCTCGTCCTGCCTCCGCGGATCCGGGCACGCGGCCAGCAGATGGACCGCGACGTCGCCCTCAGCGCTCGGGGGCGCGCCTCCTAGATCCGCCGCAGCCGCTCGGTCATCCCGCGATGCGCGCCGTGACCGTCCCCGCAGCGTCGACGGCGACGGCGGTCGGGACGTACGCGATGCCATAGCGGCGCGCGAGCTCCGGCTGACGCGAGACGTCGACCGTCACGACGCGGCGCCCGGCCTCGCGCAGCTCGCGCTCGAGCTGGCCGCAGTCGGTGCAGAGCGGGTGCGTGAATTCGACGACGAGCTCCCCCGTCGCGTCGCTGACACCGAGCTGCTCGAGGTCGACGCGATCGAACCGCCGCTGGCCGATCCCGCGGAGCCGCGCGCCGACCTTGTACATCTCGCAGCCGACGCAGAGCCCCGTCGTCGCGGCGAGCAGTGCGAGCGCTGCGACGATGAGCCCGAGGGCGGCCCCGATGGCCGGCGCGCCGAGACCATAGGCGAGGCTCGCGGCGCCGAGGAAGACCGTCCCGACGATGTTGGCGAACCGCGGCGGCCGCGAGTCCTCGATCGGACCCTCGCCGATCCGCGGCTGGATGAGCTCGAAGTAGATGACGCACGCGACGCAGTAGCGCCGCCCGAACGTCAGCCCGATCGCGAGCTGTGCCGCGACCAGCCACAGCAGCGGCCACCATCCCGTGAGGACTGCGGCGATGGATACGAGCCCGACGACGGTCTGGTTCACGCGCGGCGCGTAGGCGTCGATGACGTCGGTGTCGCGGTACGGATCGGCCGTGCGCCCGTGCCGGCGCGGCAGCGCCGCGGTGGTCATGCGATCGCCCCCTGCCGCGCGCGGTCGACGAGATACCGCGCGAAGCGCTCGTGCGGGTCGAAGCCGACGAGCGCGACCGCGTCGGTGACGAAGTTCGAGAGCGCGTTGATGTCGTAGACGTACGGCAGGCCGTCGCGCGCGGCGACGAGGTACTCGACACCACCGACGTCGAGCTTCCCCTCTCGTGCGATCCGCAGGACGGCGTCGATCATCTCGGCCGGCGGGTCGAAGGCCTCGATGCGCATCGGCTTCTTCGACGTCGCCAGCTCATTCACCGCGCCGGTCACGATGTCGGCGCCGGGCACCTGGCAGATGTCGGCCGGGCAGAGGTTGAGATCGCTCGTCTTGTCGGACCAGATCTTGATCGCGTAGAGGTACCGGCCGTCGAGGAACTCGACGCGCACGATCGAGCCGTCCGCGGGCTCGAGGAATTCCTGGACCAGTCCAGTGCCGTCGGGGCCGAGATCGATCGACGCGGCGGCTTCGCGGATCTCGTCGACGCTCTCGAAGCGGCGCGCGAGCGCACCCGAGCCGCCGATGTTCGGCTTCACGATCACGGGGAAGCGGAGGCCGCGCGCGGCGTCGGCGATCTGCGCGGGATCGTTCACGACGTGCGCCGCGGGCGCCCGGACGCCGATGCGATGCAGGAGGAGGAGCTGGAGGGCCTTCGACGTTTCGAGGCGGAACGCATCGCTCCCGTTGACGACGGGGATCCCCCGCTCCTCGAGGAACGGGAGGAACTGGCGCGCGAACGCGATGCTCGGCGCGTGACCGCGCAGGTACGAGGACGGCGAGACCTTGTTCACGGCGAGGGACCACTCGGGCGCGGGCGCCGTCGGATCGAACTCCTGGGCGTTCGCGAAGACTCGCTCGTACGGGGCGCCGACGCGCTCGAGCGCCGCGAACATCGGCGCCATCCAGGCTTCGTTCTCGTAGAGCACCGCGATCGGTCGCATCCGCGCCTCCCCGTGTGGCATTTCCGATCATACCCGTCGGAATTGCGCCTGGGAATGGTCCGAGTGCCCTCTTCATTGGCTTTTCCACCGCTCGATACGCTGCGGAGCGATGAGGGAGGTGCTCGACTTCGGCCCGTTCCTGGAGCTCCCCGAGGAGGCCCGCGTTGCTCTCGCAGCGCCTGGACGGGCTGTGCGGATCGCCCGCGGCGAGCACGTCTTGCGCGCCGGCGACGAGCCCGAGGCCGCGTATGTGGTCGTCAGCGGACGCGTCCGGGTCACGAGCGCGGACGGCACCGTCCTCGCGACGATGACCGCTCCTGCGCTCGTCGGCGAGGCTCGCCGTGCTCGAGGGGCGGAAGCGCGCGGCCGACGTCGTCGCGATCGAGCCGGTGCGCGCGCTCCGCATCGACGCAGACGACCTGCGCGACCTGGTCGCCGCGCACGCCGGCTTCGCGCGCACGCTCGAGGCGTTCGCCGACGCGCGGCGCGCGAGCACGTTCCTGCGCCGGCAGGGCCCGTTCGCCGGCCTCCCGGTCGTCCTCGGGGTCGGCGGGGTGGCCGTCGCCATCCCCGTCCTGCGCACGGCCTCACCCACCGACTTCGGGATCGTCGGGATCCTCGTCGCGTTCGTCGGCCTGCTCGTCGCCGGGATCGGCCACGAGATCGCGCACGCG
>DASWDY010000138.1:0-9768 GCA_036395035.1 Candidatus Limnocylindria bacterium | reverse complement strand
TGAATTCGGAGGTGATCCATGAGCGTTCACGTCGCGACGCACAGCCCGGCAGCGGCGGTCTCGCGCCGGGAGGGCATGGAGCAGAACCTCAGACCGATCGTGGGCGGGTTGACACTGCTCCTCCTTCTGCTCGTCCTCATCGTCCCCGCGCTGCGCGATCCGAAGCCGCACGACATCCCCGTCGCGCTCGTCGGCCCGGCCGCGGCGACCGCACTGCTCGAGCAACGCTTCGCGAGCGCCGCACCTGGCGCGTTCCGCTTCGTCGGCTACGCGTCCGAGGAGGATGCGCGCCGCGCCCTCGACTCGCGTGAGGTCAGCGGTGCGCTGATCCTGCGGCCGAACGCGCCGACGCTCATCGTCGCCGGTGCCGCCGGCGGTGGCGTCAGCGGCGCGATCAACGGCGCGATCGGGACCGCGCTCCGCGCTCAGGGCGGGAACGTGTCCGTCGAGACGGTCCATCCGTTCGCGAGCGCCGATCCGCAGGGCCTGATCCTCTTCTTCCTCATCCTCGGCCTCACCGCATCGGCGATCGCCGCGGGCGCGATCGCCGCGACGCGGAGCATCGGCAGCGCCGCCGTCGTCACGGTCGCGTCGTTCGCGGTCCTCGCCGGGCTCGTCGGACCCTGGACCGTCGAAGCGCTCGGCGCCGGCGGCTACGGCGACCGGATCTGGCTGATCGCGGCGCTCGCAGCGCTCGGCGCTGGCGCGGTCGGTCTCGCGACCCTCGGGACCGGGCGGCTGCTCGGCCCGGCGGGCCTCGGCCTCGCCGGGCTTGGCCTCGGCCCCATCAACTTGATCGCGTCCGGCGGACCGATCGGCAGCAGCTTCCTGCCGGATCTCTACCGCGCGATCGCCCCGTGGATGCCAGCGACCCAGATGAGCAGCGCCTTCCGCGGCGCAATGTTCTTCGACGGTGCCGGCGTGGGCGAGCCGATCGCCACGCTCGCGGTCTGGGCGATCGCGGGGATCGTCGTCGCGGTCAGCGCTGAGCTCGTCACGCGGTCGCCGCGGAGGATGGAGGCAGCGTCACGCTAGCCTCGCCGCCAGTGCCGAGGTCCGGCCGGCGTCCCGGTCAGAGCGGCAGCCGCGAGAAGATCATCGCGGCTGCGCGCTCGCATTTCGCGAAGGACGGCTACGACCATGCGACCGTCCGGGCCATCGCGACCACGGCCCGTGTGGACCCCGCTCTCGTGCTCCACTTCTTCGGATCGAAGCACGACCTCTTCGTCGCGGCGATGGAGCTGCCGTTCGATCCGTCGAAGTTCATCCCCGAGATCGTCGCCCCCGGCGTCGACGGTCTCGGCGAGCGGCTCGTCCGCCGGTTCATCGGGGTGTGGGATTCGCGCGAGGGCCGGCATCTCGTCGGCCTCATCCGGTCCGTGGTGAGCCACGAGGGCGCCGCGAAGATGATGCGCGAGTTCTTCACGCATGCGGTGCTCGGGAAGATCGTCTCGTCGCTCGACATCAGCGACCCGGAGCGCCGCGCGAGCCTCGTCGCGAGCCAGCTGTTCGGGCTCGCCGTGGTCCGCTACGTCATGAAGCTCGAGCCGATCGCCTCGGCGACGCCGGACGAGCTCGCGACGTGGGTCGGCCCGAATCTGCAGCGCTACTTCACTGCCGACCTCGGGACGCTCGCACCGCCGGTCGTGCGCGGATCGGGGAGGTGAGCGATGCCGATCCCACGCTGGGTGCGGCGGTTCAACAAGGTCGTCACGCATCCCCTCACGCGGCCGATCGCGCCGTGGATGCCGTGGTTCGGTGTGCTCGTGCACGTCGGCCGGCGGACCCATCGCACCTACCGCACGCCGATCAACGCGTTCCGCAGCCGTGACGGCTACGTCTTCGCGCTGACCTACGGGTCCGACACCGACTGGCTACGCAACGTCCAGGCGAGCGGGGAGTGCACGCTCGTGACCGAAGGCCGCGCGGTCCGGCTGACGCGGCCGCGCCTGTTCCACGATGAACGGCGCGCAGCGATGCCGCGGGTCGTCCGGCCGATCCTGGGACTGATCGGCGTCAACGACTTCGTCGAGATGGAGCTCGCCTAGATCGGCCCTACTTCGTGACGGTGAAGCGACCGCTGTCGCCGCGGCCGAACACCTCGGGGAAGTACGCCTCCTCCGCGTGCGGCGGCGCCGTGAAGAAGTCGCCGGGCGTCGTCGCGCGTGCGTAGTACACGTACTCGTACACGCCCTTGCTCAGATCCTGCGCGTACAGCACCGCACGGTCGTCGCGCAGCTCCACGAACTGCCACGGGCTGTAGTACCAGCCGTACCACGGCGCGTACGCCGCGGACCCGCTCGCCTTCTGCGCGATCTGCAGCCGCTCGGCCTCGAGCTGCTTCTTCAGCTGCGGGTCGACCGTCTTGAGGCGCGCATCGATCGCCTCGAGGCCCGCGGGGAGCAGGTCCTCGACCGTGACGTACTTCCGCGACGCCGGTGCCATGACCGTGACCTTCACGCGCACGGTCTCGCCGACCTTCACGCTCGTGATCGGCTTCGTCGGGTCGGTGAGCGACGTGAACTCGTGCGACACCGCGAAGCCGCGGTTCACAGCCTCGATCCCCTGCGCCGGTGTCACGTAGCGCAGGTCGAGCGTGTAGTAGAGGCGTCCCTGCTTCTCGAAGTCGCGCGAGAACGCGAGGATGCTGAACTTGCCCGGGGTGAACGTCGTCAGCGGCACGGCTTTCGTCATCACGAGCGGCGTGGCCGGCGTCACCGAACCGGTGAGGAGCGAGCGTTCGCCGAGCGTGACGCTGTAGGAGTATTCGCCGCCGAGCTCGCCGGTCTTCGCGGCGTACGTGGTGAGACCGAGGACCCCCATCGCGCGGTCGATCGACGTGTGCCAGCCTTGCGCGCCGCGCGCGACGACGAGCCAGCGCACGCTCTGCGGCAGCAGGGCCTGATCGGGGCGCACGCGCGCGAGCGCGAGCGCGACCAGGCCCGTCGTCGACGTGCTGGTCATGAACCCGCCGCGGACCTGCTTGTCCTCCCAGTGGTTGCCGTTGGCGCTCGGGATCGACGCGGCGGCGATGTCGTTCAGCAGCGCACGCATGGTCGTGTCGTCCGGAGCGACGCCGGCGTCGTCGAGCGCGAGGACCAGGTACGCGCGGCCCCAGCTCGTGAGCTGCGCGCGCTGCTGCTCGAAGAGCGCGCGCGCGGGCGTGAGCGCGCGGTCGCCGCCGCCGGCCGCCGCGAGCGCCGCGAGCATGAACGCCTTGTCGCTCGGATCCGCGGGTGACGCCACATCCGTCGGGCGAAGGATGTAGGAGAGCACGTAGCTGCTGGCGCGCGCGATGACGCCGGCGTCGATCGTCGTCCCCTCACGCCGTGCCTCACCGAGCGCCAGCAGCGCCCAGGCGGTGATCTTCGGGTCGGTCGGGCAGAGCGGGTCGTCGCACCACGGCCAGCCACCGTCCGGACGCTGCCGGCCGAGGACCGCCGCGGTGTCGCTGGCGATGCGCCCGTCGTGCGTGCTGGAGACGCCCGTCGCGCTCTTCTCCGCGCGGCGGACGCCGATCGTCGCGATGAGCCGGCTCGCGATGCGCTCGGTCCCTTCCGGCCCCCGCGGAGCCAGCGCCTCGAGCTCCTCCGCCAGCGAGCTCACGAGCGCCGACCGCACGTTGATCGTGAGCGAGCCGGGCTTGAGCTTCGCGAACGGCGGCAGGTAGATCGCCTCGATCCCGGCCCGGTCCGTCACGATCCCGCCCGTCGCCATGGTCTCGGGCGTCACGTCCATGAGGACGGGGATCTCGAGCGAGATGGCGTCGCTCAGGCCGCCGCTCCCGGTCGCGGTGAACGCGAATCGCGCCGTGCCCTCCGCGTCGACGGTCGCGGGCCAGCTGAAGACCTGCGTCGCGCCCGGGCCGATCGACGCCTTGCGCAGGTCGCCTGTGACCTTGACGCCCTCGGCGGCGACGCGGACCTCGACCGCCGACGCGGCCTTCGTCGCGTTCGTCACGAGCACGCGGACCTCCGCCGAGTCGCCGACGCGCAGGAATCGCGGCAGCGCGGGTCGAAGGAGCAGCGGCTGCGTGGCGAGGAGCTCGTTCGTGCCCTCGCCCACGAGCGTGTCGCCGCTCACCGCGCGCACCGCCATGCGCCATGTGGTGAGGTTGTCGGGCATCTTCACGTCGACGCGCGCGGTGCCGTCGTCGTTCGTCACGAGCTGCGCGGTCCAGTACGCGACGTTCTTGAACTCCTGCCGCGGCCGGTCACCGAGGAACCCGCCCCCGCCCTTGCCCTGGCGCGCGATATCCGCCGTCAGGTCGTTGGCGCGGTCCATCGAGACCGACATCGACGAGCCCGTGCTCACGGCGAGGCCGCGCTCGAACCAGAACGCCTTCAGGCCGTCAGGCCCGCGCTCGTCCTCGAGCGACAGCAGCGCCTTGTCGACGACCGCGACGGACACCTCCGAGCGCACGCCCTTGCCGGTGTGGTCCGTGACGGAGATGTCGTAGCGCACCGTCTCCCCGGGCTTCGCCTGCTCGCGGTCGGGCCGCGCGGTCACGGTGAGCTTGCGCGTGACGGTCGAGACGGGCAGGTGGACGTAGCCGACCTTGTACTTCGGCACGGCGTCCGTCGCGGTCGGGCCGCGGTACAGCACGACGGAGACGAACACGTTCGGCACCGAGCGGTCGGTGATCGGGATGCGCAGGCGCTCGCTGTTCGTCGCGAGCGTCGTGACCGTGCGCGTGATGACCTTCCCGCGCTCGACCGTGACGAGCGCCGTCGCGCCCGTGAACGGCGCCGGCACGAGGATCTCGGCCGTGTCGCCGACCTCGTACCGGTCCTTGTCGGCGATGAGCTGGATCGTGTCGTCGTTCCGGAACTGCCACAGGGCGAACTCGCCGCCGCTGACCCAGAGGTACGCGGCCGAGCGCGCGACGCGTCCCTTCGCGTCGGTGATCTCCGCGACGAGGCGCAGTGTCCCGGCCTTCGTCGGCTTGAACGTCGTGCGGCCCTCGCCTTTGGCGTCGGTCGTGACGTCGAGCGTCCCGAGGAGCTCGTCCTTTGGCGTGCTCGTGAAGCGGCGTCCGCCTTCGGGGGACTCGTCGCGCGTCGTGATCCACCGCCGGTCGTACACCTTCAGCGCGATGCGCTGGCCGCCGACGGCGACGCCGTCCGTGTCCACCGACACGACCTGGATCCCTGCCTCCGTCCCGACCGAGGCGACGTACTGCGACGGCTTGACGCCGGCATACAGCGAGGCCGCGTGGACGGTCACCTCGGTGACGCCCGCGACGGCCTGGCCGCTCACGTCGCTGACGTTCGCACCGATCGTGTACCGCTGCGCTCCTTCGCCGGCCACGAGCGCCGCCGGCAGCGAGAAGGACGCGACGCCGTCGGCGTCCGTCTTGGCGGTGCCGCTGGCGCGCGTCGCGTCGCGCTGCGTGTTGCTGCGCGCGACGTCGAGGTCCGCGAAGGACCATTGCTCGTAGCCCTTCACGCGGATCGTGAACGGCGCGGCCACCGCCGACCACGCCACGGGCGCGTCCGCCAGCGCGCCACCGAAGAAGAAGGACGCCTTCGTGCGCACGTCGATCGCGTCGCCGTCCACGTACGAGGCCTTCCCGGTCGTGACCTCGACCTGGTACTCGGGCTTGCGGAACTCGGCGACGCGGTAGCTGTTGCTGAACAGGTGTATCGGGTAGGAGCCGCCGGCCGGTGTGACGACCATCATCCGGACGAGGATCGAGTAGTCGCCGATCGGCGCGTCGGCCGGGATCTCGAAGGAGCCGCCGTACGTGCCGAACGCGCCGAGCTGCAGCTTCTCCTTCCTGATCTCCTGGCCGCGGGCGTTCATGAGGACGAGCTCGAGCGGGGTCTCCGACGGCGGCAGGCTGTACGAGGCGTCGTCGTCCTTCCGCACGATGACCTTGAAGTTCACGGTCTCGCCCGGCCGGTAGAGCGGCCGGTCCGTGTACACCTGCCCGACCCAGTTCCGCGCCTGGTACTCGGTCTGGATCCCGAACGAGTACGGCGCCGTGCCCTGCGTCCAGCGGGTGCTGGCGACGCCGTAGCGGCCGCCCGTCTCGGTCGTCACCCAGTACGAGCGATCGCCGTACGCCCGCTCGATGGTCGGCACGAAGGGACTGAACGAGGCGAGGCCGCTCGCGTCCGTCACGACCTCGGCGGGCGTGATGTCCGGGCCGAACGCCCTGAGCGTCATGCCCGGGAGCGGCTTGCCGGTGTCGTGGTCGAGCGCCCACGCGAGCAGCTCGTTCGTCGAGAGCTTCGTGACGATCACGGTGTCGACGACGGCGAACGCGAACTGCGACCGGAACTGTCCCGAGGTGCGGACGAAGTAGTAGCCCTTCGGGAGCGCGCCGCCGCCGCCGATCGACGTCGAGCGCAGGGCGACCTCGTTCCGCGGCGCGTCGACCTTCTCCGACCACCGTCGCATGACCGGGAGCGAAGGCTCGAAGCGGCTCATGTCGATCTGGATGCCGTGCAGGATCCGCGATCCTTCGTCCGGCGTGAGCGGCCAGAGGGTGAAGTCGACCGTGGGCGTGTTCGTCGCCTGGAACCAGAGGATCGGCTCCGCGGTGGCGGAGTACGTCGTGCCCATCGCGTAGCCCGGCAGCACGAGCGAGACGGACGACTGCATCTCACCCGTGGTGAAGGAGAACGACTGCGCGCCGAGCGGCTGACCGTAGCGGTCCACCGCTCCCGTCAGGAGGTCGACGGTGTACCGCGTCGACGGCTTCAGCGCGACGTTCGCGCTCATCCCGCCGCCGTTCGGGGGGCATGACGCGCACTGCGGATGCGTGACGAAGCCCTCGTCGATGAAGACCCGCCCTTCGAGCTCGTCGGCCGTGAACCCGGAGATGCGCAGCTTGCCCTCGAGGGACCTCCGGTCCATCGGGTTGTTGAACCGGATGCTCACGCCGAAGCGGTTCGCGGCGGTCTCACCGTCGCGCGGTGCCGTCTGGATCACGCGCGGGAGCGCGACGGTCCGGAAGCTCGAGTTCCGCAGCGCCGGCGTCTCGCCGCCGCGCGCCCCTCTCGATCCCTTCTCGACCGCGACGATGTAGACGGTGTCGAGCTTCAGGGTGCCGCTCGGCACGAACGTGGCGGTCGTGAACGTCGGGTCCCAGCGCACGATCCCGGGCGCCGGCGGCCCGTCCTTCTCGTGGACCACGATGCCGCTCGCGGCCGACGGATCCATCGCCTGGTCGAAGGTGACGTCGACGTTCTGGCTCGGGCTCGCGAAGAGCGTGTTATCGGCGGGGGCGATCGACGCGACGTGCGGCGTGATGGTGGTGAACGACCACGCGACGTCGTCCTGCAGGTAGCCGTCCGCCGCCGACGTGAGGCCCTTGCCGATCCGCACGCGGTACGTCGTCGACGGCAGGAGGGCCGTCGGGATGAACCGGTAGATCGACGTGTTCAGCCACTCGCCCTTGCCCTCGAGCGGCGGGTCGAAGCGGATCACGGGATCGGTGCGCTGCGCGGAGAGCGTCGTGAGCGGCGCCACCGACCGGCTGAACTGCACCATGACCTGCGCGTTCGTCGGGACCTCGATGTCGCCGTCGCCGGGGATGACCTGCTGCACCTCGAGGAGGCCGGCGACGGTGAACTTCTTCCGCACGTCCTCGTTCAGCCCCGTGGCCGGTCCGCTCGGGACGTGGATCGTGTACGTCGAGCCGCGCAGCAGCCCCGGGAAGTCCGGCTGGAAGAGCAGCGTGCGCGGCGTCATCCACGCGAACGATCCCTTCACGGCCGGCTCGAGCTGCAGCAGCCGGTCGGGCTCCGACGCGTCCGGCTCCTTCGGGAACGTGACCATGACCGGGGTGAGGCGGGAGACATCCTCGCCTTCGGGACGCACGACGAGCCCGAGCGGCTCGAGCGGCCGCGGGAGCGTCGTGATCGCGCGCTGGAGCGGCGGGAGCGAGGAGACCACGCCGACGACGAGGCCGATCGTCACGATCGCCGCGATCGCGCCGCGCGTCGCCGACACCGAGCGCCGCAACCGGTCCATCACCGGGTCACCACCCGGTAGCCGTTCTCGACGTACCACGCGCGCGCCTCGGCGGGCGGCTCGAACGCCACGCGGCCGTCGCTGCTGCGGACGTAAGACCGCTCGGCGACCGTCGGCTCCGTGCCCGAGACGAAGAGCTCACGCATCGGCGCCGGGCAGTCCGCGCCGGGAAGGAGCCCGGTGGGCGCGCAGACGGTCCGCTCGACGAGCCCCGCGGGGGCCGCGGGCCACGTCATCCGTCTCCCGAACGCCGCCGCGCTCATGACGTCGCGCCAGATCGGCGCTGCGCCCTCGACGCCCGAGACCGCATCCGTGGGCGAATTGTCGGCGTTGCCGACCCACACGCCGACGGCGATCTCGGGCGTGAAGCCGATCGTCCAGTCGTCGCGGTACGCGGTCGTCGTCCCGCTCTTCGCGGCCGCGTGGAAGGGAAGGTCGAACGGGCTCGTCTCGCCGAATCCGAGGAGGCGCGCGTCGGGATCGCTGAGGATGTCCGCGATGAGATACGAGTGCTGTGGTGAGAGCACGCGGCTCGTCGGCGCGGGCTCGTGCTCGTAGAGGATCCGTCCTCGTGCGTCGCGCACCCGTGTCACCGCGTACGGCGTCGCGAGCTCGCCGTTCGCGGCGATCCCCGCGTACGCGTTGGTCAGGTCGAGGAGGCGGACCTCGCCGCCACCGAGTACGAGCGCGAGGCCATACGCCTCGGGTGCCGAGAGCGTGGACAGCCCGAAGCGGTGCGAGATCTCGAGCATCGAGTCGAGGCCGAGCGTCTCGAGCGTGCGGACCGCGGGCACGTTGAGGGACGAGCCGAGCGCGGAGCGGAGCGGCACGACCCCGTGGAACTTGCGGTCGAAGTTCAGCGGCGTGTATGGACCGCGCGGCGTGGCGAACGTCGTCGGCAGGTCGAGCAGCGGGGTCGCCGGCGTGAGGCCGTGCTCGAACGCGGACGCGTACAGGAACGGCTTCAGCGCTGATCCGGGCTGGCGGAGCGCGGCGGTCATGTCGATGTCCCCGCCGAAGCGCGGGTCGCCGTCCGTGGCGCCGCCGACCAGCGCGAGGATCCGTCCGGTGCCCGGCTCGATCGCGACGATGGCCGCGTTCGTCGCGTTCCGCTGGCGCAGCCGCGAGAGGTGCAGCCGCGCGAGACGGTCGGCCTCCTGCTGCAGTCCCGCGTCGAGCGTCGTCTCGATGACGAGCCCGGGACGATCCGCGAGATCGGGCCGAACGCTCGCGAGCTCCGCGAGGGCACGCGCGACGAAGTGCGGCGCGATCCGTGGCGCCTCGGCGGGCAGGAGCGTGATGGGCAGCCGTGCGGCCTCGTTCGCCTTCTCGCGCGTGATCCAGCCGTCCTCGGCCATGCGCTCGAGGACGTAGCGCTGCCGCGCGCGGGCGAGGCGGTCGTCCTGCTCGGGGTCGTACGCCGAGGGGCGCTGCGGCAGGCCCGCGAGGAACGCCGCGTGCGCGACGTCGAGATCCCGCGCGCTCGTTCCGAAGTACGCGCGCGCCGCGGCCTCGATCCCGTATGCGCCGCGGCCGTAGTAGACGTCGTTCAGGTAGAGCGCGAGGATCTCCGCCTTCGAGCGGTGCGCTTCGAGCTGCAGCGCGAGGATCGCCTCACGCGCCTTGCGCGACGGGAGCGATCCCGTGTCGTCGGCGAGGTACAGGCGCCGCGCGAGCTGCTGCGTGATCGTCGAGGCGCCCGATGGGTCCGATCCGAGCGTCACCGCGGCGCGCGCCGCGGCGAGCGGATCGAGGCCAGGGTGCGTCCAGAACCGGCGGTCCTCC
>DASWDY010000137.1:0-5087 GCA_036395035.1 Candidatus Limnocylindria bacterium | reverse complement strand
CGTACATCGTGATCATCGTGTCCGCCAGCTCCGCCGCGATCGACAGGTCATGGGAGATGAAGATCATCGAGAAGCCGAGCGACCGTTTCAGCTGGATCAAGAGGTCGATGATCGAGCGCTGGGTGAGGATGTCGAGCGCGGTCGTCGGCTCGTCGAGGATGACGATCTGCGGCTCGAGAAGGAGCGCGAGCGCGATGAGCACGCGCTGCTTCATGCCGCCCGAGAGCTCGTGTGGATACGCGCGCAGCACCCGGTCGGCGTCGAGGTTCACGAGGCGCAGGTGCTCGTCGGCGCGCCGCCGGACGTCCTTGCGATCGGAGAGGCCATGGGCGCGTGCCGTGTCGAGGAAGTGCTCCCACATCGTGAGCACGGGGTTGTACGAGTTGAGCGCAGCCTGGAACACCATCGCGCACTCGCTCCAGCGGTACTGGCGCAGCTCGTCCGCGGCGAGCGTCGTGATGTCGAGCACCTCGCGCGGCCCGTTGTAGAGGACGCTGCCGTGCTTGACCCGCGCGGACCCCGGCGAGAGGTGGATCAGCGCGACCGCCATCGTGGTCTTGCCGGAGCCGCTCTCGCCGATGATCGCGAGCGTCTCGCCGCGCTTGACGTCGAAGGAGACGTCGCGCACCGCGTGGACGGGTCCGCGCCGCGTCGCGTAGTCGATCGAGAGCTCGCGGACGGAGAGGACGACGTCTTTCGGGAGCTCCGGCGCGCGACCTGGCCGCGGCACAGGGCTAGGCCGATCCTCGCAAGCGCGGGTTGAAGATGTCCTCGAGCGCCGACGCGAGCCAGACGAGCGAGAGCTGGAACAGGACGATCGCGATGATGGGGCTGGCGATGTACCAGATGCTGTCGCGGAAGAAGATCGCGCCGCGCGTGTACGCGTAGTTCAGCATCAGGCCCCAGTTCTGCCCCGACAGTGGCACCAGCCCGAGCAGCAGCAGGGCGACGACCGCGTAGATGGCGCTCGTCATCGACAGGATGAAGTGGATGACGATGTAGCTGCGCATGCTCGGCAGGATCTCGCGGAAGATGATGTGCGGGAGCCCGAGGTCGAGGGAGCGCGCCGCCTCGACGTAGTCGCGCTCCTTCAGCGAGAGCACCTGCGCGCGGATCTGCCGCAGCAGGCTCGCCCAGCCGAGTATCCCGATGATCAGCGCGATGTACAGAAGGCTGTTCAGCGTCACGACGGCCGCGAGGACGACGAGGAGCGGCAGGTGGGGGATCGTCAGCCAGATGTCCGTGACGGTGACGACCGCCGTGTCCACCTTCCCACCGACCGTCGCGGCGAGGGCGCCGAACGTCACGGCGATGAACGTCGAGAGCAGCGCCGCGGCGAGGCCGACGACGAGGATGTCCTTGCCGCCGTGGACGATCTGGACCCAGACGTCGCGGCCGCTCGAGTCGGTGCCGAGCGGGTGCACCAGCGAGGGCGCTTGGTAGATCGCGAGCACGTCGACGCGGTCGTCGTACGGGATGAAGGTCGGCATCACGAACGCGAGCACGAAGAAGAAGAGCACGCCGGCGAGCCCGAGCAGGCCCAGCGGCTTGCGCGCGATCAGCCGGAACACGTCGATCGCGCCCGCGAGCCTGCCGCCGGGCGCCCGCGCGCGCAGCGGAGCGAGGGGCGGGACCGGCGGGACCGCGGTCACCTGCGCCACGAGCGGGAGTATGCGACCCGCCTCGCGTCGAGCCAGGCAGACTCACGCTCGAGACGCGCGCGGAAGTGCGCGAGGTCGCGCTCCGGCCCTGACCAGCCGATCTCGGCGAGCGCCAGCGCGCGCGGGTAGGCCATGTACTCGACGTGCTCCGGCGTGGCGATGAACTCGGTCCACACGCAGGCCTGCGGGCCGAGCACGCGCCCGGCCTCCGCGGCGCTCAGCTCCGCCGGCACCGGCTCGTGCCGGTACACGTCCTCGAGCTCCGTCACCCCGCCGTGCGCGAGCGGCTCGGACGCGGGGTCGCCCTGGTAGTGGTCGAAGTACAGATCCCCTTCGGGGCTCATGACGACGTCATGGCCCATGCGCGCCGCGGCGATGCCGCCCTCGGTCCCGCGCCACGACATCACGGTCGCGTGCGGCGCGAGGCCGCCCTCGAGGATCTCGTCCCACCCGATCATCTTCCGGCCGAGCCCCTCGATCAGCTTCCCGGCGCGGCCGATGGACCAGCTCTGCAGATGGTCCTCGTCGCGCAGGCCTTCCCTCCGCATCACTTCCTGCGCCTCGCGGCATTGACGCCAGCGCGTCTTCGGCGCCTCGTCGCCACCGATGTGGATGTAGCCGAACGGGAAGAGGTCGGCGACCTCGCCGAGGACATCCTCGAGGAACGCGAACGTCGCGTCGGTCGGGCAGTAGACGACCTCGGAGATCCCCCAGGTCGTGCGCGCCTCGGTCGGCGGCTCGCCGCACGCCAGCTTGGGGTACGCGGCGAGGGCCGCGGTCGAGTGCCCGGGGAACTCGATCTCCGGTAGGACGTCGACGTGCCGCTCTCGCGCGTACGCGACGACGTCGCGCACCTCGTCCTGCGTGTAGAAGCCGGCGTGGGGCGTCGCGTCGTAGCGCACGGGCTCGACGCGATGACGGCCGACGACCGTTTCGCGGCGGCGCGCGCCGACCTCGGTGAGACGCGGCCGGCTCTTGATCTCGAGGCGCCATCCCTGGTCGTCGGTGAGATGCCAGTGGAAGACGTTCAGCCGGTATGTCGCGAGCAGGTCGATGTATCGCTTGATGAACGACACGGGGAAGAAGTGGCGCGACACGTCGAGGTGCAGCCCGCGCCAAGCGAAGCGCGGGGCGTCGTCGATGCGCACCGCCGGGATGCTCCCGTCATCGCGCGTCAGCTGCCGCAGCGCCTGGCGCGCGTAGCGGACGCCGCGGTCATCCGCGGCCGCGATGCGGATCCCGCGCTCGCCGACGTCGAGGCGGTAGCCCTCGGCGTCGATCTGCGCGTCGGTCTCGACCGTCGCCGCGGTGCCGGGCGCGGCCTGCCCGTCGCGCGGCTCGATCGACCGCGGCCACGGGATGAGCGGGAACCGGTCCGGATCGGGGCGCATCACGTGACCGTCACTGGGCGGAGGATAAGGATCCGATGGCACTCTCGTGGGGACGGCGGCACCTTCCCGATCCGCGCGCGGGCAGCGGGCGACGCGTGCTCCTCATCCTCGCCGCGCTTGCCGTCGTGCTGATCAGCGGGGTCGCCGACCCGTTCGTCGCGCGGAAGCCGCCGCTCATCGGGCCCGACACGCCGGCGACGATCCAGGGCCTCTTCGACCTGCACCGCGCGGCGCTCGAGCGGGGCGACCGCGTGTCGTACGAGAACACGCTCGACCCGCGCTCTCCTTCGTTCATCGCCTGCATGCGCCGCCATCTCGACGCCGGTCGCGCGCGCGCCGACGCGCTCGCGCCGGGTCGCGTCGTCGGCCTCGAGCACATCGAGGGCACGAACCTCGTTCGCGTGCGCCTCCAGCAGCGCGACGGCGTCGGGATCCACTACGTGCGGCGCTTCCTCATCGGACCCGTCAGCGCAGTCCCGTGGCTCGACGTCATGCGCAGCGTCCCCGCGTGGTACGTGTCGTACCCGGATCCGGGCGATCCGCCCGCGATCCTGCCCACGGGGACGATCGAGGGCACGGGATGCCGGAGGGAGGGTCCGGCCTAGAAGCCCCCATGGGCGCAACTCTGCTATTCTGCTAGCAGAATGGCAAAGAGATCGGCTCCCCTTCTTCCCTTCCAGGAGGATGGCTTCGCTGCTCCGCTCGAGGAGCTCGAGCAGTGGCGCCACGCGCTGGACGCGAAGGCGCCGCTCGTTCGCTCGTGGGAGGGGCAGCTGCGCCGCGATCTGCAGGCGGAAGCGGTCGCCGCGAGCACGTCGATGGAGGGCGTTCCCGTCACCGTCGAGGAGGTTCGCCGGATCTTGGTGGGTGAACGGCCCGCGTCCGTCGCCGAGGGCGACCGCGACCTCGTGCTCGGCTACCGCGATGCGATGAGCTACGCGCTCCGTCGCGCCGACGATCCGGTCTTCGAATGGTCGCCGGAGCTGGTCAAGGCGATCCACGACCGTGTCATGGCTGGACGGTTCACCCGCGGCGCCGGCCGCTACGGCAAGGCGCGCTTCATCGTGAACGATCAGAGCGGTGAGGTCGTCTACGAGCCGCCTGCGGCGTCGGAGGTCGAGCGTCTCGTCGAGCACGTATGCCGACGGATGACCGCCCTGCGGGCCCATCCGGCGATCGCGGCGGCATGGATCCATGTGGCTATCGCAGCGGTGCATCCCTTCGGCGATGGGAACGGACGCACGGCACGCGTCCTTTCCTCCCTCGCGATGTACCGCGGCGGCTTCAAGCGGCCGGAGTTCTGTTCTCTCGAGGAGTGGTGGGGACGCCACCGCGCCGAGTACTACGGCGCATTCGGTGCGCTCGGGCGACGATGGGATCCGGCGGCGGACGTGACGTCCTTCGTGAGAGCGCACGTGTCCGCACAGCTCAGCCAGGTGCGTGCGCTCGACCTGCGCGAGCGCACGACGCGTCACGTCTGGGTGGCGCTCGAACGCGTTTGCGAGGAAGGTGGGATCCCGGATCGCGCCGCGATGCTTCTGTGGGATGTCTTCAATGAACGATCCGTCACTCCGCAGTACTACGTCGCGCTGGCCGATATCAGCCGCGCGACCGCGACAGCGGACCTCGCGTCGCTGCGCGGTGCCGGGCTCATCTCGCCGGTCGGCGCGACGCGGGGACGTCACTACGTCAAGGGACCGCGCCTGTACGAGCTCGTGGCGAAGGAGGTCGGCACCGAGGAAGCGGACGCGGACCGCTCGTCGATCGTCGGCGCGATCGCCGCGCGGCTCACGCGCGTCGAGGAAGGCCCTGCGGCCTACGCTGCCGCCAGCGCATCGAGCAGATCCGGCTTCGCGGGGTCGTAGGCGAAGAGGATCGCGCCCTCGCAGCCGACGTCGCGGACGGCCGCGACCTGCTCGCGCAGGAGGGCGGTCTCGCCGTCGTACGCCATGAGCCCGCCCCACATGCGCGTCCGCGGCGCCGCCGCGCGCGCCGCGCGCAGCAGGCGCGAGACCTCGGCCGTGTCGCGGCGGTA
>DASWDY010000136.1:0-2720 GCA_036395035.1 Candidatus Limnocylindria bacterium | reverse complement strand
GTGATCCAGCCGTCCTCGGCCATGCGCTCGAGGACGTAGCGCTGCCGCGCGCGGGCGAGGCGGTCGTCCTGCTCGGGGTCGTACGCCGAGGGGCGCTGCGGCAGGCCCGCGAGGAACGCCGCGTGCGCGACGTCGAGGTCGCGCGCGCTCGTTCCGAAGTACGCGCGCGCGGCGGCCTCGATCCCATACGCGCCGCGGCCGTAGTACACGTCGTTCACATAGAGCGCGAGGATCTCCGCCTTCGAGCGGTGCGCCTCGAGCTGCAGCGCGAGGATCGCTTCGCGCGCCTTGCGCGACAGGAGCGATCCGTCATCGTCGGCGAGGTACAGGCGACGCGCGAGCTGCTGCGTGATCGTCGAGGCGCCCGATGGGTCCGATCCGAGCGTCACCGCGGCGCGCGCCGCGGCGAGCGGATCGAGGCCAGGGTGCGTCCAGAACCGGCGGTCCTCCGCCGAGACCGTCGCCCAGACCGCGCTCGGCGCGACGTCCTCGAGCGCGACGGGGATGCGCACGCCGAGGGCCGCGTCGCGCGCGAGAACGACGCCATGCGAGTCCACGACGACCGTCCCCGGCAGCGCCATCCGCTGCTCGGGCGCCTCGAAGGCGGCCAGGCGGACGTATGCGGTCGGCAGCGCGAACATCGCGACCGTGGCGATGACGAGGACGGCCTGAACCCGCTTCACATCAGGCAGCATGCTGCTCCGACGGACGATCCGCGTCCGATCGCGGGCGCCTAACGCTCACGGGCCACGTAGTACTTACGTGCTAGCGTCGAGGGCGTGATGGAGCTCAAGCGATACAGCGATGACAAGGCATTCAGCCTCATGGATGGCGCCGCCACAGTGAGCCGGATCGTCCGGACCGCGAGTGCCGAACGGCTGCGCGCGACCCGGTTCGGCGACTGGTCCGCGCTCGACGTCATCGGGCACCTCACGGACACGGCCGAGGTCTTCGCCGAGCGCGTCCGCCGCGCGCTCGAGGAGGACACGCCGACGCTCGCGGCGATCCCCGACGGGATGCTCGGCGACGCCCGCCGCGACCCGATGGACCTCTCGAAGCGGCTGCTCCAGGCGCATCAGCGGATCGTCGCGCTCATGCAGCGGCCCGGTGCGGCCGAGCGTGCCGCGATCCACAGCGACTGGGGCCGCGTGAACGCGGGGCACATCGCGGCCTACCAGGCGGACCACACGGACGAGCACGTCGCCGAGCTCGCGGCCGCATTCCCTCCGACGAGCTGATCCGATGCCGCTGACCATGCGCGATCAGGCCATCGCGCCGCTGTCGCGGGCCGACGCCGAGCGGCTCCTGCGGACGCTCCATGTCGGGCGGCAGACGATCGAGCGCCGGGTCCTGCGCGCCCGCTGCCTGAAGTACCTCGAGTCGTTCGACGTCGCCTGGGCCGAGCTCAGCGAGCTGATGACGGTCGTCAAGGATCCGCTGCTCCGCGCGCGCATCGCGGTCGACCTCGTGCACCTTGCGTACTACCTCGTCCGCGGCGACGAGGTCGCTCGCCTCACGAGGGAAGCGCAGGCGGAGGCTGCGAGCGACCCGCTGATGCTCGCCGAGCTGCGGCTCGGCCGGTCCATCAATCTCACCGCGGCGAACGACGTCACGAACGCGCTGCGCGAAGCGCGGTGGGCCGAGGACACGCTCGCCGCGGCACCGCGCGGCCGCTCCCGCGACCTCGTCGCGACACGGCTGCAGCGCCAGCTCGCGCACCTCCTCTCGCACGCCGCGGACTACCGCGGCGCGAAGGCGGCGGCTGAGGGCACCCTGCGCCTGGCGGGGCGCCTCGGCGATCCGTGGGAAGCGGCCTGGGGCATCTACACGATGGGCTTCGCCGCCTGGTACGCGGGCCGCATCGACGAAGCGGTCGAGCACTTCACCAAGGCCGAGGAGGCCCTCAGCCCGTATCGCTCGTCGCTGTGGCGCTACACGCTCCTTTGCCTCGCCGCGTGCCGGATGCAGCGCGGCGAGCTCGCGGAAGGGGATCGCCTCGCGCGGCAGAGCGCGAGCGGCGCCGCCGAGGACCAGGCGCACCTAGCGCTGCTGCGCGGCGAGGCCGAGGTCGGGGAGCGCATCCTCGCGCGGACGCCGAAGGGATTCCCGGCGGATGAGCACTTCCGCGACTTCGTCCGCGGGATCGTGCACGCGCAGCGCGGCGACCCGCGCGGCGGCGTTCGGATGATCGAGGAGGTCGCGAAGGAGTTCGAGTCACGCGGCATGGAGCACTGGGCCATCGGCGCGGCGGTCCACGCCGCGTACTGGCGCGAGCAGACCGTGCGCGGCGCCGGCGCGGCGCGAGCGGCGAATCTCGTGCGCGACATCGGAGCGCGCGACGGCGAGGGCTTCGCGTACTACCTGCCCGAGGTCGCCGTTTGGCTCGGCCGCGCGGCCGAGCGTGACGCCGCGGCGCGCCCGCTCGCGCGCGCCATCCGCGCGCGTGGCGAGAGCGCGCTCCGGCGCTCGACGAGCGACGCCGACGTGCCGGTCGGCGCGTCGGATCTGGACGAGGCGACGTTCCATCTCCGTGCGGCGGGGCTCACGTGGCGCGAGCTCGGCATCCTGCGCGAGCTCGAGCGCGTCCGCGGCGAGAACGCGGACCTCGACCGCGCGACGCTGGCGCAGCGGCTCGGGGTCTCACCGAACACGCTGCGCGTCCACCTGACGCGGATCCGCGCGAAGCTCGACGTCGGCGAGAGGCGCGGCGACGAGGTGCT
>DASWDY010000135.1:0-8504 GCA_036395035.1 Candidatus Limnocylindria bacterium | reverse complement strand
GAGGAGGTCCACGCGCGCTTCCTGCGCGAAAGCGTGCTCGTGCGCGACGTCTCGTCGTGGCCGGGCTGCGAGGGCTGCCTGCGCGTGTCGATCGGAACGCCCGCCGAGAACGACCGCTTCATCGCGGCGCTGGGTGCCGTGTTCCATTCTTCGCAGGGGGCTCCGCCCCCTTCCACCTCCGCTCGGCAGGTGCGGGCATGAGCCCGGCGGTACGTCGGGGCAAGTACGCGCGCAAGACGAAGGAGACCGACATCAGGGTCACGCTGAAGCTCGACGGCCGCGGCACGTCGAAGGTCAGCACCGGGATCCCGTTCCTCGACCACATGCTCGAGCTATTCGCGACGCACGGGCTGATCGACCTCACGGTGAAGGCGAAGGGCGACCTCCAGGTCGATCAGCACCACACGGTCGAGGACCTCGGGCTCGCGCTCGGGTCGGCCCTGGACGCCGCGCTGAAGAAGCGCGACCGCATCGCGCGCTTCGCGTCGCTCACCGTCCCCATGGACGAGTGCCTCGTGACGGTCGCGGTCGACCTCGGCGGGCGCCCGGGCTTCGCCTACGACCTGCAGCCGACGGAGCGGACCGTCGGCGAGTTCGACACGACGCTCATGCCGCACTTCCTCGAGTCGTTCGCGCGGACCGGACGCCTGACGCTGCACGTCATGCAGCTGCGGTCTGGAAATCCCCATCACCTGCTCGAAGCGACGATGAAGGGCCTCGGCCGCGTCGTCGACGCCGCCGCGCAGCGCGACGCGCGTCGCCGGGGAGCGACATCGAGCAAAGGTGTCCTGTGATCGGTGATGGCGCCCTGCCAGGTCCTGTTCCCGGGGACCTCTCCTTGGGGCACCGATCGATCTTGGACCGAAACGGTTCAGATCTGGACCAATTCGGTTCAAAGAACGCGGACCCGTGCAGAGGACGGGGTCGGTGATCGCGATCGTCGACTACGGAGTGGGCAACCTCGCCAGCGTGCGGAAAGCATTCCGCGCGGTCGGCCACGACGCCGAGCTCGTGCGTGACACACAGCGTCTGCGCGAGGCGCGCGCGCTCGTGCTCCCGGGGGTCGGCCACTTCGGCCACTGCTCTCGCGAATTCCACCGGTACGAGCTCGGTCCCGCCGTCACCGACGCGCGCCGGCGCGGCGTGCCGATCCTCGGCATCTGCGTCGGCATGCAGCTCTTCTTCGAAGGCAGCGAGGAAGCCGCGGACGCCCCCGGCCTCGGCCTGCTGCCCGGGCGCGTGCGCAAGATGCGCGGCGTGCCGCGGCTGCCGCAGATCGGCTGGAACGAGGTCCAGGTCACCGGATCGCATCCCTGGCTCGCGGCCGCGAGCGGCTGGTACTACTTCGTCCACTCATACGCGGCCGAGCCGGACGCTGACGTGACGCTCGGGACGGTCGACTACGGCGGCGCGCGCACGGCGATCGTCGGCGGCGACGGGATCCTCGGCGTGCAGTTCCACCCCGAGAAGTCGGGCCCGGCCGGCCTGCGCCTGATCCGCGCGTGGGCCGAGGCCGTCGCGTGACCGTCGCGAAGCGCGTCATCGCGTGCCTCGACATCCGCGCCGGGAAGGTCGTGAAGAGCGTCCGCTTCGTCGACACGAAGGACATCGGCGACGCGATCGAGTTCGCCCGCCGCTACAACGACGAGGGCGTGGACGAGCTGCTCTTCCTCGACATCAACGCCTCGCACGAGCGCCGGCGCACCGCGGTCGAGTTCGCGTCGCGGGTCGCGGACGAGCTCTTCATCCCGTTCACCGTCGGGGGCGGCATCGCGTCCGCGGAGGTCGCGGGCGAGATCCTGCGCACGGGCGCGGATAAGGTCGCCGTGAACAGCGGCGCCGTCCGCGACCCGTCGCTCATCACGGCGATCGCCGAGCGCTATGGATCGCAGGCGTGCGTGCTCTCGATCGACGGCAAGCGGTCGAACGGCATGTTCGAGGTCGTCGTCGACGGTGGACGCGTGGCGACCGGGCGCGACGCCGTCGCGTGGGCGAAGGAGGCCGTCGGTCGCGGCGCGGGTGAGGTCCTCGTGAACAGCATCGACCGCGACGGCACGAAGCTCGGCTTCGACCTCGAGATGACGTCCGCGATCGCGGATGCCGTGGATGTCCCGGTGATCGCGTCGGGCGGCGCGTCGTCGAGCGACGACTTCGTGACGCTCTTCCACGAGACCGCGGCCGATGCCGGGCTCGCCGCGTCGATCTTCCACTACCGCGAGCTGACGATCCCCGACGTGAAGTCGGCGATCGCCGCCGCCGGCATCCGCGTCCGTCCGAGTGAAGCCTTCGTCGGGGGTGGAAGGGGGCGGAGCCCCCTGCGATGAAGGTGAAGTGGGATGAGAACGGCCTCGTCCCCGCGATCGTGCAGGACGCCGCGACCGGCAGCGTGCTCATGCTCGGGTGGATGGACCGGGAAGCGCTCGACGCGACGGAGCGCACCGGCGAGGTCCATTTCCACAGCCGGTCGCGCGAGAAGCTGTGGCGCAAGGGCGAGACGAGCGGGAACAGCCTGCACGTCGTCGACGTGAAGGCGGACTGCGACGGCGACGCGCTCCTCGTGCGCGCGCATCCGCGCGGTCCCGTGTGCCACACGGGGGCGGCGACGTGCTGGGGCGACGATCCCGCGCCGACGCTCGCGCGAACCCTGTCCGAGCTCGCCGCCCTGCTCGCCGAGCGGAAGCGCGACCTGCCCGAGGGCTCGTACACGGCGAAGCTCTTCCGCGGCGGCCGCGGCGCGATCGCGCAGAAGGTGGGGGAGGAAGCGCTCGAGCTCGCGCTCGCGGCGGCGACCGAGCCCCGCGAGCGGGCCGTCTCCGAGTACACCGACCTGCTGTACGCGCTGGTCGTGCTCGCGGTAGAGCTCCAGCTCACGCCGGACGAGCTCACGGCGTCGCTGGCCGAGAAGAAGAAGGCCGCGGGAACCCGCCCGCCCGGAGCGTTGTAAAGGGGGGCACACGAGCCTTCAGCTTTGAAGAAGGCCCAGGAGGTGCCCCGATGCGAGCCATCACCGCGGTCAGTGCGCTCGTCCTCACGCTTGCCCTTGGTGCCCCCGCCCTCGCTGGTGGGTGGGCGGTCACGACGCTCGACCAGCTCCCGCCGGACTTCCGCGCCGCCGACACGTACGCGATCGGCTACACGATCCGCCAGCACGGCGTGACGCCGATCAACGTCGAGAGCATGGGCGGCACGACGGAGATCCAGATCACGGCGCCGGACGGCGCGAAGACGCTCAAGTACAGGGGTGTCCCGGATGGCGCGACCGGCCACTACGTCGCGAAGGTCATCTTCCCGTACCAGGGCGCCTGGACGTGGCAGGTGACGCAGGGTCCGTTCCAGGCGCAGGCCCTCGGCACGATCGACGTGCTCGCCGCCGCCGGCGCCGAGGCGCCGGTCCAGCCCGCCGCCCCCGTCGCCGTCGCGGCTCCCGCGCAGCAGCAGCCGGCAGGCCCGAACGGTCTGCTCGTCACCGCGCTCCTCCTCGCGATGGCGGGCGCGGCGGTCCTCTTCGGCTCGCGGCTCGCGGTCTTCGCCGACCGCCGCCGCGCCACCGCATAGCGATGCGCCGCGAGACGACCGACCTCATCGGGTCCGGTCTGCTCCTCGCGGCGCTCATCGTCGCGACGCTCGGAGCGCTCGCGCCCACGGAGGGCGCGAGCGCTTCCGTTCCGACCACGACCACCGCAGCCGCGTCGGATCCGTTCGCGCGCGGCCGCATGCTCTTCATGACGAAGGGCTGCGTGAGCTGCCACACGAAGACCGGCGTGACGGGCCAGGCCGCCGGGTTCGGCCCGACCGGCGTGGCTCCGGACCTCACCGGGCTCGCGCAGCGCGCCGGCGCGCGGGAGCCGGGGATGTCCGCGCAGGACTACGTGCGCGAGTCGCTGCGTACGCCGTCGGCGTTCAAGGTCCCCGAGTACGCCAGCGCGACCTTCGGCATGCCCGACCTCGGCTTGAGCGACGCCGAGATCGACGCCCTCAGCGCGTTCCTGCTCGGCACACCGTGACGAGATCCGCGAGCGATCGGATGAAGAGGGTGGCGCCCGCCGCGCGATAGGCCAGCTCGTCCTCCTCGGGGCAGAGCATCACCGGCGTCCCCGGCACGTCCGGATGCGCCGTGTTCCAGCGCGTCACCATCTCGAGGTCCGCGAACGTGTCGCCGACGGCCACGAACGCGCGCGGCCGCAGCGCGTCGACGACCTTGCGCAGCGGCGCGATGTCGGGCTTGCGCCCGTCCTCCATCGTCGCGACCGCGGTCTCGACCGGGAGCGGCATGCGCACGCGGACCGCGTCCCAGTCGGGGAGCGACCGGCCCGTGACGATGCCGACCTTCACGAGGCCGAGCATCGCGAGCTCGCGCAGTAGCCCCGCCTCGAGCAGCACGCGCTCGGTCTCCGCGAGGCCGCGCGCCTGGTCCACCCGCGGGGGGACGCCGTAGCGCTCGGTCGCGACGGGCGTGCCGTTGTAGATCTCCTCGAACACGCCGCGGATCGCCGTCCACTGACCGCGCTCGATCTCGAACGGCGTCCGCGCGGCGGCCTCGGCGTCGCCGGCGCCGCGCCGGCGCTCGGTCGTCGTCGCGCCCGTCGCGGCCGAGAGCCAGCGGTAGAGCGCGTACGAGAGGTCCCAGTCGTCGTTCCAGCGGCCCGTGCGCTTCCAGAGGCGCACGGTCGCGCGGTCGACGGCGGGACCGTCGTCGACGAGCGCGAGCTCGTGCACGAGCAGCCACTGGACGGTGCGCGCGACGGCCTCGATGTACGAGGCCTCGGTCTCGACGAGCACGCCGTCGACGTCGAACACGATCGTGTCGGGGCGCGGCGGCCGCATCACTTCGCGATCGGTGAGATACCCAGGCCGAGGATCGCCGTGAGGCTGAGCGCGGCGAGCACCGACGCCGTCGCGAGGCCCGCGAAGAACGGCGTCAGGCCGATCGCGCGCAGCTGCACGAGCCGCGTGTTCAGGCCGACGCCCGCGAGCGCGACGAGGATGAGGGCCTTCGCGATCTCATCGAGGATCGCCGCCGCGTTCGGCTGGATGATCCCGGTCGACCGCAGCAATGCGAGCGCGAGGAACCCGAGGACGAAGAGCGGCACCGCACTGCGCACGCTCTTTCCAACGTTCGTCGACGCCGCGTCGGCGGAGCGCTGCCACCACCACGCGATGAGGACGATGAGCGGCGCCATGAGCGCGTTGCGCACGAGCTTCACCACCGTCGCGATGTCGCGCGCCGGCGTCGAGAACGCCGCGCTCGCCGCGACGACCTGGCTCGTGTCGTTCACCGCGACGCCGCTCCAGAGGCCGAACGTCACGTCGCCGAGACCGAGCGCACGCCCGATGAGCGGGAACGCGAAGACCGCGATCGTCCCGAAGAGCGTGATCGTCGCGACGGCGAAGGAGACCTCGCGCTCTTCCGCCTTCACGACGGGCGCGGTCGCGACGATCGCGGAGTTGCCGCACACCGCTGTGCCGACGCCGATGAGGAGCGCGAGCCGCCGCGGCAGCCGCAGCGCGCGGCCGACGAGGAGCGCGACCGCGAACGCCACCGTCATCGAGACGAGCACGAGCCCGAGCGCGCCCGCGCCGATCGCGAGCACGGCGGCGAGGCTGAGGCGCGCGCCGAGGAGGACGATCCCCGCGCGCAGGACGCGCTGCACGGCGAACCGGATGCCCGGCGAGGCCGCGGCGGGGAGCGGCGCGACGTTCGCGACGACGATCCCGAGCAGCACCGCGACGAGGATCTCGCTCACCGCTGGCGGCAGCGATCCGCTCACGACCCGAGCGACGAGCGCGACCGTGCCCGCGAGCGCGAGGCCCGGGACGAGCGGAGCGAAGCGCATCGGGTGGCCGAACGCTAGCCGATAGGCTCGGCGCATGGGCATCCCCGTCTTCGTCATCGCGATCGCGCTCGCGAACTTCCTCGTCCCGCTGAACTCCACGATGATCGTCGTCGCGCTGCCGAGCGTCGCGCGCGACCTCGCCGTCGACCGCGTGACCGTGTCCTGGCTCGTCACCGCGTACCTCATCGCGATGGCCGCGCTGCAGCCGATCGGCGGGCGCATCGGGGACCGGGTCGGCCGGCGTCCGGTCCTGCTCGGGTCGCTCGCCGGCTTCGCGCTCGCATCCGCCGTCGCGCCGCTCGCGCGCGACTTCCCGACGCTCGTCGCGTTCCGCCTGCTGCAGGCCGTGTGCGCCGCGGCGATCTCGCCGAACGCGATGGGCCTGCTGCGCGGCGCGGCCGGCGGGCGCGCGGGCACCTACTTCGGCATCGTCGGAGCGACGAGCGGGATCGGGGCGTCGGTGGGCCCGCTGCTCGGCGGGCTCCTCGCCGCGATCGACTGGCGCTGGATCTTCGCCGCGAACGTGCCGCTCGTGCTCGCGATCCTCGCGCTCGGCTGGTACCGCTTTCCGGGCTCGGTCCCGCACCGTTCCGCGGCGCCCGATGTGGTCGGCGCGATCTCGCTCGCCGCGCTCCTCGCGGCGCCC
Organism: Candidatus Limnocylindria bacterium; assembly: GCA_036395035.1. Taxonomy (GTDB): domain Bacteria; phylum Chloroflexota; class Limnocylindria; order P2-11E; family P2-11E; genus JACPOT01. Next base: position 2,024 of record DASWDY010000135.1, on the reverse strand, counting down.
GCGTGGGTCCTCACGGGCACGGACGAGGTGTTCGGCGCGCTGCAGGCCGCCGTCCTCCTCGCGACCGCCGCGGGCTTCGTCCTCTTCTTCCGCTACGAGCAGGGGCACCCCGACCCCGCCCTACCGCCGTCGCTCTTTGGCATCCGCGCGTTCAGCGCGGCGAACGTCACGATCGCGCTCACGAACCTCGCGCTGTACGGCACCCTCATCGCGATCCCCATCGCGCTCGCGGACGGCGCCGACGCGAGCGTGCGCAGCGGCATCGTGCTCACGGCGATGTCCGCGGGGTCGATCGTCCTCTCGCCGGTCTCGGGCGCGCTCGTCGACCGCTTCGGCGCGCGCGTGCCGACGGCGCTCGGCGGCGTGCTCATCGCGGTCGGACTCGCGCTGCCGGTCGTCCTCGGGCGTGCCGGTGACATGGGGATCCTCCTCATCGCCATGCCCATCGCGGGCGCCGGGATCGCGATGAACTTCCCGGCGACGCGCATCGCCGCGCTCGATGCCGCTCCCGCGCGGTTCGCCGCGCTCGCGTCGGGCGTGACCTCGACGAGCCGTTACTTCGGCGGGATCGTCGGCGCGCTCGTCGCGGGCCTCGCGCTCGGGCGCGCGAGCGACCTCGCCGCGCTTCCGGTCGTCTTCGCGAGCTTCGCGCTCGCGGGCCTCGCGTCCGCGCTGGTCGGCGTGACGAACCTACCCGCGTCCAGCGAAGAGCTCCTCGAGCACGGAGAGGAACCAGCTGTCGAGGCGTGACCCCGAGTGCGCGTGCGGCTGCGCCGGCAGCCGCCCGGGCGCGAAGAGCCCGACCTCGTCGACCTCGTCGCCCGCGGCGGCGGTGCCACCGGTGACGCGGCCGCGGACCGCGACGAGGACGATCCCCGTCCCGGGGCTCGAGAACACGCCCGCGATCCCGTCGGGCGCGACCGAGAGCCCCGTCTCCTCGAGCGTCTCGCGCACGGCGGCGGCTTCGACCGACTCGTCCATCTCGACGTAGCCGGAGGGCGGTGCCCAGAACCCGCGCAGCGGATCGTTCGCGCGCCGCACGAGGAGCAGCCGATCGTCCGCGCACGCGATCATCGCGGCGACGGGCGCCGGGTTCCGGTACGCGACGTAGGCGCACGCCGTGCACGCGGCGCGCTCGCGCCCGGCCTCCATGCGCCGCACGAGCGCCGTCGCGCACCGCGGGCAGTAGCGTGCGCCGTCGTCCGGCGCGCCCGTTCCTATCACTGGAGCTGGCGTCCGCCGTCGACGACGATCGTCTGCCCCGTGATGAAGTCGGCGGCCGCGGACGCGAGGAAGACGACGAGCCCGACGACGTCGTCCGGCCGTTCGGGCCGCTTGATCGCCCCGCGGTCGACGCCGTACCGGTCGGCACCGGGGATGAGCGCCTCGCTCGACTCGGTGAGGGTGAAGCCCGGCGCGATGGCATTCACCCTGATGCCGTTGTCACCGAGCTCCTTCGCGAGGGCCCGGGTCAGGCCGATGACACCGCCTTTGGACGCGACGTAGTGCGCCCACAGCGGTGAACCGCTGTAGAAGACGGCGGATGCGACGTTGACGATCGTGCCGGACCCGCGCGTCCGCATGTGCGGGACCGTCGCCCGCGCGCAGAGCCACGGTCCCTTCAGGTTGACGGCCATCACGTGGTCCCACTCCGTGGGCGTGATGTCGTCGAACGGCTTGCGCTCGAGGCCGCCGTACAAGGCCGCGTTGTTGACGAGGATGTCGATCCGCCCCCAGCGCTCGAGCGTCGTGTCGGCCATGCGACGCGTCGCGGCCTCGTCCGACACGTCCACCGCCACGGCCAGCGCCTGACCCCCGGCCGCCGCGATCATCTCGGCGGTGGCGTTCGCGCCCGCGAGGTCGATGTCGGCGGCGGCCACCGACGCGCCCGCGTCGCTCAGAGCGAGGCTGAACGCGCGGCCCAACCCGCGCGCCGCTCCGGTCACGATCGCGACGCGCCCGTCGAGCGTCCGGGGGTGCTGCATGTCGCCGACCTCAGCCGATCAGTGCCGCGCGTGACTCGG
>DASWDY010000134.1:0-11555 GCA_036395035.1 Candidatus Limnocylindria bacterium | reverse complement strand
GACGATGAGGCCCTTCACGCCGATGACGAGCGAGCCGCTCACCGCCGGGCGGTCGATCTCCGTCGCGATCGCGGCGACCCAGCGCTCGAGCGCGTCGCCGTCGGCGCGCATCGCGAGCGGGACGTCGGCGTCGCCGCGCAGCGCCCCGGCCCACGCGAGGAGGCGGTCGACGGTCGTGCCGCTCTTGCCGTACGCGAGCGCCGCGCCGGTGGCGGCGGCGACGTCGGGGCGGACGCCGAGGCTGCCGTTCGTCGTGCGCCAGGCGCGCCCGTCGTACGCGGCGACGACGGCGCTCTCCGCCCACGGGCGCGAGAGTGTGCCTTCCAGGCGCGCGAGCGCGTCGGCGCGCCCGAGCGAGCCGACGTCGACGCCGGCGACGGTGACACTGGGCAGCACGCGGTCGGCGTAGAGCCATTCGGCGGCGAACACGAAGGCGAGCGCGACGAACAGCGCGCTCAGCGGCACGATGACGAGCGTCAGGACGAAGTGACCGAATGCGGTCGCTCCGCCGCGCTGCGCCTGCCGCGTGACTACTGCCAAGGGCTCGCCTCCTCTCTACTGAACGTGCGAGGTGCCCCAGATGTGCCGGATCACGTAGCCAAGAACACATAGCAAGCGGTGGGCCGACCGAGCGACGAGCCAGACGGCGGAGACCTCGCGGATACTTCGGCGGTGACGGAGGGGGCCGTTCGGCCTCGAGGACCGATGCGCGGCGCCTCGCGATCATGGCGCAGCGCCTAGCAGGCGCGCGTCCCGTTAGGTGACGTGCGCTTCGATCAAGCGGAGCAGGTCGGCACCCGCGGCGACGAGCTTCGTGTTGCCGCGGGCACTGACCTGAAAGAGGGTCAGGTCGCAGACCGCGTTCTCGCCGTCCATCTCGAGCACCTCCCGGATAGCGTCGAGCGCGGCCGCGCGCGTGGCGTGTTCGCTCAGAGCGTTGCCCGACGGCGTATGCCAGATCTCGCAGACCATGCTCGTCGTCACCTCCAGAGATCACGGCAGCCTGATCACGCGTCGGACCGCTCGGAGGAGCTTGTCTGGGTCCGCCCAGACGGTGTGGTGCACATTCACCGGTGTGCCGCTAGCACAGACACGCATCGTCCGGATCGGGGCCCTGCCGCGGCGCAGGCGGACCATGGCCATGGGCGCGCCGCCGAGCTGAGCGATCGGCCTGCGGATGCCCGAGATGCCGGTCACCCTGATCCGCCGCCCGGCCGGGGTGCACCAGCGTGCCGAGGGGCGGCGGTGGCTCGAGGCCAAGGAGGTGTGCTGGCGTCACCTGGAAGACGGTCCGTATCTCGTCCGTCGTGCAGCCGTACGCGAGGAGCAGCTTGATCATCCAGCGGTCCGCGACCACGTGCGGGAAGTTCTGGAGCTGGCCGAAGTCGCTCCCGTACACGAGGTTCTCGGGGCCGACCTCTTTCACGATCCGGGCGGCGTACAACGGACCGCTCTCGTGGAGCGGGAACGCCATCGCTCCGAGCCCGCTCAGCATCAGCTTCGCGCCGCGTGCCGCCTGCTCCTTCATCTGAGCGATCGTGTGCTTCGAGTGGATGTGGGCGGGATGGATGATCTCGATCCGGTGGACGCCGAGCCGACGCGCCTCCTCCACGAGGATCGCCGTGTCCTGATATGGATAGTGGCCGGAGGCGAGCACGAGATCGTTCGCGGCGACGATCCGCAGGATCTCCTGGACCTGCGGGACGACCTTGCGCTGCTCGTCGAGGAAGCTCAGCCCGTACCCGGACCAGTCGTCATACACCACGCGCCGGTGGTGGTAGCTATCCACCATCGGCATCCAGACGTACTTCATCCCCGGGAAGCCGAGGCACTTCTTCACCGCCTCCGGGTTGAACCCACCGACGGAGTAGTTGAGGACGATGCCCCCATAGCACTGCACGGGACGCAACTCGTGCGCGTCCGCGTATCGGTCGACGATCTTCTGCACCAGCGCGTTGCGCGAGGCCGAGGGTGTGTACCACGTCTTCACCACCATCGCCCGCATGCCGGCCTCGGTGCAGTCGATCCCGATGTCGTCCTCGAGAAGCAGCCGCTCCATCGGGTCCGATCCGCCGTGACAGTGCGTGTCGATGGCGTTGGTCAGCAGCTCGTCGACGTCCTGCTCGGTGAACTTCGCGCCGGCCAGGAACCGCGCGTACTGGATGTTCGCCCACGTTGCCTGCTGGCGGACGAGCCACGTGAAGACCTCGTCGGTCACGCCCTCGGCATCGACGCTCGTCAGCCGCTTCAGGCGGGCCACGCGCTCATCGCTCACGCGCACCTTGAGGATCTCATCGAGCGGCAGGCCCTCCTCGGGCTTCGCGCTCTCACGCGTATCCGTCATCGGGTCGCCTCCCCCGTCATCTCGTCACCAGCCACGAACGTCGGCGACCTCGTCGTCACTGACCTTGCCGCTGGCGACGTCCGTGAGCGCCGCATCGAGGATCGCGACGGCTCGCTCGAGCTGCTCGTCAGAGATCACGAGCGGCGGGACGAGGCGCAGGACGTTCCCTTGGAGGAACGTGATGAGCAGCCCGAGCTGCCAGCTGCGCCAGCAGACCTTCGCGGTCTCTAGCGAGGCTGGCGCTCTCGTCTCGCGGTCCCGCACGAGCTCGGCGCCGACCATGAGCCCCCGTCCGCGGATGTCGCCGATGAGCTCGTGACGGCGCGACAGCTCGCGCAGCCGTCCGACGAGGCGATCCCCCAGCCGACGCGATCGCTCGACGAGATCCTCTTCCTGCATCACATCGAGCGTCGCGAGCGCCGCCGCACAGGTCACCGGATTCGCACCTGAGCTGAACGTGTGCGCCGGCGCGCGCCACGCGGCGAGCACGTCTGCCCGCGCGACGATCGCGCTGAGCGGCATCCCCGATGCGAGCGCTTTGCCGCAGATCACGAGGTCGGGCTCGAGATCGAAGTGCTCGCTCGCGAACCACTTGCCGGTGCGACCGATGCCGGTCTGGATCTCGTCGACGGCGAGGAGGATCCCGTAGAGGCGACATCGTTCCGCGAGCCCTTGCATGAACGACGCGGTCGGGACGAGGACGCCCGAGTCCCCTTGCACCGGCTCGACCAGGACCAGGGCGACCTCCTCGGCCGGGACCCTGGTGGCGAGGAGCGCGTCGAAGCTCGCCAGCGCCGACGCGGTCACCGCCTCGGCGTCGCGACGCCCCACGTCGTGGTAGTGATCGGGGAAAGGCGCGCTATAGACCTCGGGTAGGAACGGCCCGAGACCGGCGCGCATCTCGCGGCTCGCGCTCGACACCGAGAGAGCGCCATAGGTCGTTCCGTGGTACGCGCCGTCGAACGCGATCACCTTCGTGCGTCCGGTGAAGTGGCGCGCGGCCTTGATCGCCCCGTCGACGGCGTCCCCGCCGGAGAGCCCGAAGGAGACGCGCTTCGGAATCCGCCCGGGCGTGAGCGCCGTAAGACGCTCGGCGAGGACGACCATCGGCTTGTGGTAGACGTACGCGGCGTTGTAGTGGAGCAGGCGCTCGGCCTGGTCGCGGACGGCCTCGACGACCCGCGGATGCTGCAGGCCCACGTTCAGCGACGCGGCGCTGGCGAGGAGATCGATCCGCTCGCGCCCATCCGTCCCGCGGACGACGGCTCCCCGGCCGCCCTCGACGACGAGCGGATAGAAGGAGAGCCGCGTCGCGCTCGAGATCACGGCCGCGTGCCGCGCGATGATGGGATCCGCGGTCGCCGCGGTCATCGGGCAGCGGTGGCCGCGGCCAGCGCGTCCCACTCCGCGGTGACGCGCTCGACCGGCCACCTCGTCTCGGCACTCAGGTAGCTCGTCTCGACCGGGGACAGCGTGCGTCCGCCGGCGCGGTGCGCGACACCCCGGAGGTACGAGCGGCGCAGACCATCGAGATCGAGGTCGCGACACTGGATCCGCGAGGGGTGGTCAGGGATCACGATCGACGTGCCGGGCCGCTCATCTGCGGGGTCACCGCGCGAGACGGTCACGCCCTGGCTGCGGGCGAACGCCAACTGCGCGTTCGGGTGCTTGCCCGCACCCGTGTACTCCGTCTCCTGCACGACAAGGATCTCGTCCGTCGCCATCTCCTGCGCGAGCGCGAAGGCCGCGGCGAGAGACGTGTTCCCCGCGGGGCCCCGCTCGAGCCCCTGGGTACGTGCGAGCACCTCGGTCATGTAGAAAGCCTCACCTTGCGATACGAGGAGGTAGCGCTCCATGTAGCGAAGCGGGCGCGCGGCGTTCCGTGGGACGTCCACCCGGTCCGGGTCGGTCGCGAATGGCACACCAAAGCCGGTGTGCCCAGTGGTGAACGACTTGCGATTGAAGTCGTGGTCGCTCGCCATGTGCAGCCCGCGCAGATCGACGCTCGCGGCGACGATCCGCGTCGAAGTGGCGCCCGCGGCCCGGATGCCCACCGCCGTGCCCGTGAGGTTCCCGCCGCCGGCGTGCGTGACCACGACCGCGTCGGGTCCGCGGCCGTACCGCTCCTTCACCTCGGTCGCGATCTCGTACCCCAGTGTCGCGATCCCGGCGACCGCGTAGGGGGTGTAGAGCGACGCGCTGAAGTAGCCGGTCTCCTCGAGCGTGGCGAGCAGGAGATAGAAGAGCTCGGGCCCGACGGAGACCTGGAGCACCTCGGCGCCGTAGGCCTCGCACTTGCGCCCCTTCTCGACGATCTCCGGCTGTCCGACGCCGCGGCTGTCGAAGACCTCCTGGATCACGATGCAGCGCAGACCTCGCGCGGCCGCCTGCGACGCGACCGCGGCGCCGTAATTCCCGCTCGTCGCCGCGACGACGCCGCGATAGCCGCGCTTCGCCGCCTCGTGCACGGCCAGCGCGGCCCGCCGGTCCTTGAAGCTGCCCGAGGGATTGGCCGCTTCGTCCTTCACGAAGATGCGCGCGCCCTTGCCCTTCGGCGCGACGGCGCGCACGAGCTCGGTCAGCCGATGGAGCTCGAGCAGGGGCGTCCGGCCGACGCCGGCCTCGCGCTGGACCGCCGCCGCGGCGGCGACGTCGTAGCCGACGCTCGACATCATCCCTTCGTAGTCGAACGCCACCCCGTCGCGCTCGAAGTCCCGGTAGTCGATGCCCGTCGCGCGCTGCAGGATCTCCCCACGGCGGGCCATGACCGCGGCGTAGGAGCGGTCGATCACGGAAGGATCTCTCGGAGCTGCTGCCCCGCGGCGAGGAGCTCGGGCTGCGGCGACCCGAAGCCGTGGTCGGTGCGCGGTCCGATCTCGACGAGCTCGCCGTCCAGCACGCGGCCGATCTGCGTCCGCACGCGCACCCGATCGCCGATCGACGCGGAGGGGCCTTCGAGGTGGCCGTTCACGCAGGCGACGAACGGGGTCGCGCGCGTGTCGGCGGGCACGCCGTCCGGACGCTCCTCCGGGCGGAGGACGACCCAGCGGATGCGGACGTGGTCCCCGCGCGTCGCTTTCACTGAACTTTCGGCCCTCCTCACTATAATGAAGACTCGCACATGGCAAGCAAGAGACGGATGGAGTTCACTACGTGGCTGTGAGGACGAACGCCGCCGAAGTGACGGGCGCGGAGCTGCTCGCGAGCCAACACGTCAGCTCCCTCGGCGCGCTCGTGCGCCGCGCGCGTCGCGGGCGATTCACGCTCGAAGAGCTCGCCGGCCGCGCCGGAGTGAGCGTCGGCCTCATCAGCCAGATCGAGCGCGGGCGCGGGAATCCTTCGCTCGTGACGCTCATCAAGCTCACGCATGCCCTCGGTATCCCTATCGAGGACCTCTTCGAAGGGCCGCCGGGACGGCGCCGGATGCTCGTGACGAAGGACGAACGCGCGCGCCTCGAGCTCCCGACCGAAGGCCGCGAGGGTTTCGTGTTCGAGCTGCTCGCCCCGGACCTCGACCGGAAGATCGCGATGACCCGCGCGAAGATCCCGAGCGGCTGGGACAACGAGCAGGCGCCGTACAGCCGCCCGGGCGAGCACTGCCTCCACCTCCTCGATGGGGACCTGCACGTGAGCGTCGGCGGCGAGCAGTTCCATCTTCGGGCGGGGGACACGCTGACGTTCGACTCGTCGCTGCCGCACTGGTACCGCAACGACTCGTCGCGTCCGGCGCAGATCATCACCGCGATGACGCCGCCTCACGGGCTCACCACCACGCAGCAGACCGACCGCCGCCGCGATCCCATCGCGAAGCGTTCAACTGCTCGTCCGAAGCCGAGCGCTCGCGCGAAGCCGCGCCAGCGCCGGCGGTAGCCGCCGCGCCGCGCTGCGGAGGAGCGCGACGATCCCGCCGCGGTACAGACGCATGACCACGATCACGACGGCCGCGTAGCCCACGACGGACCACGCGCCGTACGACTGGAAGTACGTGAGCAGCATCTGCATGAGCGGGGCGCCGATGATCGGGCCGGCGAATGACCCGAGGCCGCCGACGATGACCATCGCGAGGACCTTGCCCATCTCGTTGAAGTCCGCGATCGCCGGGCTGAGCACGAGCACGTAGTGGGCGTAGAACGCTCCCGCGAGGCCTGAGAACAGGCTCGTCACGGCGAACACCGCGACCTTCCAGCGGGTCGTGTCCACGCCGAGCGTCGCCGCGCGCATCTCGTCGTCCTTGATCGCGCGCATGAACTGGCCGATGGGTGAATGGACGATGAAGTACATGAGCAGGACCGAAGTGGCAGCGAGGACGAGGAAGACGTAGTAGTAGGCGATCGGATCGAGATTCCCGAGCAGGCTCGGCACCGAGAGGCCGAGCTGGCCACGGGTGATCTCGTAGCCAGCCGTCAGGACGATCTGGACGGTCGCGGCGAACGACCACGTGGCGACGGCGAGGTAGCCCGCCTGCATCCGCAGGACGAGGAAGCCGAGCCCGAGGCCGGTCAGCGTCGAGACGGCCATGGCCGACACGATCCCGGCCCAGATCGGGATGCCGAAGTAATGGATGAGCAGCCCGGTCGTGTACGCGCCGATCGTGGCGAACGTCTGCTGCGCGAGCGAGAAGCGGCCGGTGTAACCGGCCAGTAGGTTCCAGCTCGCCGCGAGGATGAGGTAGTAGCAGCTGATGGCAAGGACGTGGAGCATGAACGTGCTCACGAGGTACGGCATGCCGAAGAGCAGGACGGTCAGGCCGACCGCCACGATCGTCGCCCGTGGCCAGTCGCGGTCCCAGACCCCTCGCAGCAGCGTCATCCCGTCAGGCACTCCTGGATGAGCGCGCGGACGCGCTGCGGCCCGAAATCGCCGCGCGGCCCTTCGTTCTTCACCCGGCCGAGGTTGATGAGGTAGACGTAGTCGGCGATCGCGACGGCCGCTTCGATGTTCTGGTCGACGAGGAGGATCGAGCAGCCGAGGCTCTTGTGCGTGCGGAGCAAGAACTCGTACGCGAGCTCGCTCAGCGCCGGCGAGAGCCCGGCCGTCGGCTCGTCGACGAGGATGACCGAGGGCTCGGTCATGACCTCCTTCGCGATCGAGAGCATCTTCGCCTGCCCTCCGCTGAGCTCGCTCGCCTTGCGCGAGCGGTCATTCCGGAGCATCGGGAAGAGCTCGAAGACCGTGTCGAGCTGCGCGCGCAGCCGCCGGCGGTCGCCGCGGATGGTCCATGCGCCCATCCGGAGGTTCTCCTCGACGGACAGGCCCGGGAAGATGTTGATGCCCTGCGTGATGTAGCTGACGCCGCGCCGCTTCACGACGTTCGGGGCAAGGCCGGTGATGTCGGTATCGCCGAGCGTGATCCGGCCGGTATGTGGCGCGAGGAAGCCGAAGATCGCCCGCAGGAGCGTCGACTTCCCCGCCCCGTTCGGTCCGATCACGGTCGTCACGCCAAGTGCGTTCGTCGACAGGTCGATCCCCTGCAGGACGTCGATCCCAGGCTGGTAGCCCACGTGGACGTCGGCGAGCGTGAGGGTCACGGGCGTCCGATCCATCACGCGCCGCCCTTCCCGAGGTACGCGCTGATCACTGCGGGATCGGCGGAGATCTCGTCCATCGTGCCTTCGGTCAGCAGCCGTCCCTCCGCGAGCACCGACACGCGCGCGCACAGCTGACGGACGGTCGCCATCTCATGACTGATCACGAGGAACGTCGTCCCGTGCGTCCGGTTCTCGTGCCGGATGAGCTCGATGATCCGCTCCTTCAGGACGGGGTTGATCCCCGCGAACGGCTCGTCGAGCAGGTAGCAGCGCAGGTCGTCCACCATGAATCCCGTCGCCACCTGCAGGAGGGCCTGCTCGCCCCCGGAGAGGCTTCGTGCGGTGAGCCGCCGGAGACGCCCGAGACGCGTCAGCTCGAGCAGCTCCTCAGCCCGTTCCCGGGCGCGCCGCTGATGCGAGCGTCCGAGCAGCGGACTGCGCGCGAGCGCAGGGAGCAGGAGGTTGTCCTCGACCGTCATGCTCCCGAACAGCTTCGGCGTCTGGAAGGTCCGCAGCAGCCCGCGCCGGCTGATCTGCATGGGCGTGAGGCCGACGAGGCTCGCGCCGTCGAGGCGCACGTCGCCGGATTGCGGCGGGTAGATCCCCGAGAGGACGTTCGTCAGCGTCGTCTTCCCGGCGCCGTTAGGACCGATGAGGCCACGGATCTCGCCGCGCTCGAGCCGCAGGGTGATCCCCTGGTTCGCGCGCACGCCGCCGAACGCGCGCGACACGTCGACGGCCTCGAGGAGGGGGACGCTCGGGCCGGCGCTAGGCGGTGCGAACACGCTCACCGAAGAGTCCCGTCCTTGGCCGGAGCAGCAGGATGATCAGAACGAGCACGAATCCGTACGCGTTCTGGTAGTTCGTCGCGACGAGCGCCGCTCCGAGGGCTTCCACCAGCCCGATCGCGATCCCGCCCACGATGGCGCCGGGGATCGATCCGAGCCCGCCGAGGATCACGACCTCGAATCCCTTGGTCGTGGTGATGAGCCCGTTCAGCGGATAGACGAGGTACACGGACGCGAGCAGCGCGCCCGCGACCGCGGCGAGCGCGACGCCCATGCCGAACGCGATCTGGTCGAGCCGCAGGACGTCGACGCCGGCGCTCTGCACGCCGTCGCGGCTCTGCGCCGCGGCCCGGAGCGCCAGGCCGACCCAGGTCCGCTTCACGACGAACCAGAAGAGCGCGAGGACGATCAGGCCGCCGATCGATGCGGCCACGCGGTCTCCGGCGATCGGCAGCGGACCGATCTGGAAGGTCGGCATCGTCGAGCCTGGCGAGCGCTCGAACGGACCGGACCAGATCTGGACGATCCCGCGCGCGAGGATCGCGAGGGCGATCGTGACCACGGTCGCGTACTCCGCACGCGCTTCCATGCCGCGCTCGAACATCGGTCGGATGAGCACGCGTTCGACGATCATCCCGAGCACGAAGACGCTCAGCCCCGCGACCGGGACCGCGATGAACCAGAGGTCCGGACCGAGGAATCGACTGACGACGAGGTACTGGACGAAGCTGCCGATCATGTAGAACTCGCCCATCGCCCAGTTGGTCATCTTCATGATCGAATAGATGAACGTGATGCCGAGCGCCATCACGATGTAGAGGACGCCGATCATCAGCCCCGTGAGCAGGTACTGCTCGAGGAGCTCCGCGGACACGCTCATCGGAACACGTGCTCCCCGGACGGCATGCCGGCCAGCGGGATCGCGCCCGCCGGCCGGCTGCTCGTCATGTGCTCCTGCCTACTTGGCTGCGGCCGCGGAGATGAGGATCGGCGCTTCGCGCCAGTCCTGCTTCTCCTTGGTGAACTGGATGATGAGCACGGGCGGCGACCAGTTGTGCCAGTTGACGCCGTCCGCGCGTGGGAACGTCACCGGCGTGTCCGGCCAGCCCTTGAACGTGCCGGTCTCGAGCGCCTTGATGATCGCCTTCGGGTCGGTGCTCTTCGCGAGGTCGATCGCCTGGGCGATGATCACCACGTCGGCGAATCCGTTGAGCGACGCATAGATCGCCGCCTCGTTGTACTTCGCCTGGTACTTGTCCGCCGCCCACTGCGCGGCGTCGGAGAGCTTCTGCTTCGGGGAGAACGTCGCGATGGTCATCAGACCAACGCCGCTCTTCGGATGCAGGTCCCAGAAGTTCGTCGCCGTCGGCTCGTCATTCGAGTTGAGCATCGGGACGGCGGGGTGCAGCCCGATCTGGAACGCCTGGTCGGTGATCTGGTCCCGCTGCTTCGCAGAGGCGATCAGCAGCACGAGGTCAGGCTTGAAGTCCTTCATCTTCAGCAGCTGCGGTGTGAGGTCGACGGCGGTCTTGTCGACGACGTTCACCTGCAGGTCAAGATTGAGACCCATCGCCTGCGACTGCGACTTCGTCTCGTTCACGAGGCCGACGCCGTAGTCGGTGTCCTCCGCGATGATCGCGACCTTCTTCCAGCCCTTCTGCTTGATGAGCTGGAGCCACGCGTTCGCGCGCGCCGGGTCGATGAGGTGCGTGCGGAACGCGATGTCGTAGTGCTTCGCGGTGATGTCCTTCGCCGACGCCTGGCTCGAGATCGTCGGCACGCCGAGCTCCTTCGCGACCTCGTTCACCGCGAGCAGCGCGGAGCTGTGCACGTATCCGAAGGTCGTGACGACCTTCTTCTCGGTGACGAGACGCCGGTATCCGGACACGGCTGTCTCGTTCTGGCCCTGCGTGTCCTCCGTGTACATGACGAGCTTGCGGCCTCCGAGGACGCCCTTCATGACCGTGTTGACGTACTCGACACCGAGCTCCGCGCCGCGCTGGATCTGCTGCCCGAGCGTCACGGCGCCGGGCGCGGAGAGCGGCGTCTGCAGCCCGATCGGTATGTCCGGGCCGACCGTCGCCGCTGCGGTCGCGGCGGTCGTCGGTGCCCCTGCACTTGGTGCTTGGCTCGCGAGCGGACCGGTCGCAGCTCCGCCGCATGCGGTCAGGAGCAGCGCCATGGTCCCAACGAATGCGATCCATGGTCGCGTCCGTGTCATGTCCCGAACCTCCCCAGCCATTGCGCTCTGCGTGATCGGCGAAGTCTTCATTGAACTGCGGGTATTGTCAATATATTGAAATCTGGCCATTTCTGACCATCAGCGGAGATCGGCCGTACGGACCGGCCGCAGCGGCGAGCGGGGACGATGCCGAAGGAGATCGTCGTGCCCGCGCGACGCGGCGATCTGCCGCAGGACGTCCTCGCAGACGCGGCCTTGGCAACGGCCCATGCATGCGCGCGTGCGCTTCTTGACCCCCGCCACGGCCGTCGCGCCGTCCTCGAATGCGGCGATGACGTGGTGGAGCGCGACCTCCTCGCACCGGCAGACGATCGGATCCGTTCGCATCTCATCGCGCGGCGCGGGGGACGGTATCGCGGCCGGCCGCTCGCCAGCCCACACGCGTTCGACGTACGCGTGCCCGCCCTCGACGTCGGGCAGGAACCGGAAGGCGACGCGGCGGCGGGCCTGCGCCACCGCGTCGCGGGCATCCGCGATCTCCCGATCCGCATCGGCCCCCGCCAGCGCACCGAGCGAGCGGAGCGCACCCACCGCGGCGAGGCGACCCTGCGCCGCGGCCACCGCGGCAGCCTCGATCCCGATGACGTTCCCGGCGACGAACACGCCCGGCACCGAGGTCTCGAGCGCCGGACCGTGCACCGGCACCACGCCGC